>JBJHBN010000332.1:0-3991 GCA_050485505.1 Opitutales bacterium
AGGGAGAGAACGGCCAGAATTGAAGGAATCTTAGGAAAGGTGGAGCAAGACATAATGGTAAAGAATACAAAAGAGGCCGCCTTTCGCAAACGAAAGTGCGGCCTCTGGAAAAGGATTTACAGGTATTTAGCGGAAGAAATTACCTGTAGACTGTTTTGGGCGGCTTACTGGCCCGGTTGGGCGGCTTGAGCCAGCTCTTCTTCGGTCGCTTCGCGGACTTCCGCGATCTTGACGTCGAAGTTCAGGTTCTGGCCTGCGAGCGGATGGTTGCCGTCCACAGTTACCTTGTCTCCGTCAATCTGAGTTATACGAACCGTGATCGGGCCCTGGCCGGTCTGCGCAGTGAACTGCATGCCAACCTGAAGGCTGTCAACACCCTGAAACTGACTGCTTGGCACTTCCTGCTTCAAGGCAGCATGGTGCTCACCGTAGCCTTCTTCCGGTGGAACTTTGACACTGACCTCATCGCCGGATTGCTTGCCATCGAGTGCATTCTCGAGTCCGGGCACAATGCGTCCGTGGCCATGAAGGTATGCCAATGGCTGCTCGGGTTGGGATTCATCGATGACATTCTTGTCATCGTCTGTGAGCCGATATTCGATCGACACAATCTTGTCTTTACTGATCTGCATAATTGCTTGCTCCAAGGGTTCTTGTTTTAATGAGCGAACGGGAACCGTAGCATACTAGCGCGGTATCCCCAAGCGTCTTTCGTCAAAAAGTTGCCCCTTACACCATTATGTCGCATCTGGAAATTAAATATTTGAAATGCACGTTGACGGTTAAAACACGTAGCGAAACGCTTTCGCCTCTCCTCGCGTTCAAAACCGAGGGCTATATTTTCATTGCTATTCAGAACCCTTTGGATAGCGTTTTAATGATGAGCGAAAGTGTCGCTGAGATTCAAGGTTGGTATGGGCCTTTGGCTCTGTCGGAACGGTTTATTCAGATGCTATGGGCCGAGCAGCCCTGGCGGAGGGAGCCTTTACAGCTCTGGAATGGTGAATGTCTGAGGGTTCTATCGCCGGGGCACTGGAACCATGGTCCCGGCCCTGACTTTCGCAAGGCTCGCCTGGAATTGAATGGCCAAAGCCTGCTCGGCGATGTTGAGATTCACCTTTATCCCGAAGATTGGCGGCGACATGGACACTGCCAGGATCCGGAGTTCGACGGAGTGGTCCTGCACGTTTGTGTGTTTCCTCCGGTGTTACCGGATCTGGCCTGTGTGACGGCCGCAGGAGATGAACTACCATTGTGGCTGATGGCACCGTACCTACCCGAGGATCTGGAGCACTTGGTAGACCATTTCAGGGAGGACGAGCGGCACCACTGGCGGATGGGACTGCAGGATGCCTTTGGTGAACACACGGAAGCGAAAACCCTTGAGCAGTTCACTCAGCTGGCCCGGGACCGCTTCAACGCAAAGGTTGCCTTTGCGGATTGGCTGGTGCGGCGGGATGGCTGGGAGCAGGCCTGTCACGAACTCCTTCTGGGCTACCTTGGCATGCCGGGAAATCGTGCCCCTATGCTGGCCTGCGCGCAGCGCTTCAGTTGGCAGGCTATGGCTGCTTCGGATTTTTCGATCGCGGCCGCGGTTGACCTGTTTGCCGGGAAATGGCGTCGGCAAGCACTGCGTCCGGCCAATCGACCGTCGCTGCGCCTGCAACAATACCGTCGTCTGCTGCAGGAACGCGGGAATTGGATGCAAGTTTGGCGGAGCTTCAAATGGGGTTCCAGATTCCCAATGCTCGAGTCTGGGCAAGGGAAATTCAGACAGCTGAACGGGCTCAAGGAGCTTAGGAACTGGATGCGCTCCGAGCTTTGGTCGAATGTCTGGACTGGATCCCGCTTCGACAGTTTGGTGGTCGATGTGCTGCTGCCGCTGAAACAGAGTCAGTCACAGGACTTTGACTGGTTTCCCGTTTGGTTCAACTGGTGGGCAGGTGATTGGCCGGAGAGTTATCCACAGGCCATTAATCAAATCCGGCTGCCCAGTCCGTTACGCCGCAACGGCTACTTCCAGGGCTTGTTCGAATGGATCCTCAACTGGCAAAATAATGGGGCCTCAAATTCAATCGAAACCAAATGAGTGCGCCATTTTGGCGCGCTCAAATGGGCGATGCCCGCCCGTTGACTCAGTTCAAGCCAGCAGGCATAATGGTTCAATTCTTTCCGTGATCCTCGGTGGAGACCATAAGTGTCTTGTATGCAATGCCTTGAGGATTTCGGTCTAGCCTTTTTAGGGCTTGATAGCAGGCACTGTCTTCGTTAGGAATTGGCCCGTTCCATGCAAGGGAATGGGTATGCAAATCGATCCACAACGTTTTACAGAAAAGGCGCAAAGCGCATTGATCGAGTCTCAATCGGAGGCTCGTCGTCGGCATCACCAGCAAGTGGATGCCTGGCACTTGTTGTACGCACTGTTGACGCAGGAAAACGGCATCTTTTCATCGATTCTGAAGAAGATGGACATTACGCCGTCCGCCGTCCGGCTTGCGGCCGAACGGCAGTTGAACCGCCTGCCCGCCGTCACCGGCTCGGTTGAAGCGGACCGGGTTTATGTGACGGAGGCCTATCAGAAGGTTTTGACCGGGGCTGAGGCGGAGGCGGCGAAGCTGAAGGACGACTTCATTGCTGTGGAGCACCTGGGCATGGCCTTGATTCAGCTCGATCGGTCGGATGAATTGAAGCGCTTTTTTGCTTCCTTTGAGATAACTTCGGAGCGCTTTAAAAAAGCCCTTAAGGCAGTGCGTGGTAATCAACGGGTAACCAGCAGCAATCCGGAGTCGACTTATGAAGCTCTGAGCAAATACGGCATCGATCTGGTCGAGGCTTGCCGCAAGGGCAAGATGGACCCAGTGATCGGCCGCGACGACGAGATCCGGCGGGTGATTCGCATCCTTTCACGCAAAACCAAAAACAACCCCGTATTGATCGGTGATCCCGGTGTGGGAAAAACTGCCATTGTCGAAGGCTTGGCCCAGCGCATTGTGCGCGGGGATGTTCCCGAGGGACTAAAGGAGAAGACCATTTTTTCTCTGGACATGGGTTCCCTGATAGCAGGTGCCAAATACCGCGGTGAATTTGAAGAGCGCCTGAAGGCGGTGCTGCAGGAAATCAAAGCTGCCGAGGGGCGTATTCTGCTCTTTATCGACGAACTTCATACCATTGTAGGCGCTGGCCGGGCAGAAGGGGCCATGGATGCAGGCAATCTCTTGAAACCGATGCTTGCCCGTGGCGAGCTGCACTGTATCGGAGCGACTACGCTTGATGAATACCGCAAGCATGTCGAAAAGGACGCTGCCTTGGAGCGCCGGTTTCAGACTGTCATTGTCAGTCAACCGTCGGTGGAGGATACCATCTCAATCCTGCGCGGTTTGCGCGAGCGATTTGAAATTCACCACGGAGTGCGGATTACCGACAATGCATTGGTGAATGCGGCAACGCTTTCTCACCGCTACATCACTTCGCGCTTTTTGCCGGATAAGGCCATTGATCTGGTCGATGAGGCTGCGGCGATGATTCGCACGGAAATGGATTCGATGCCGCAGGAGCTTGACCAGCTTTCCCGCCGGGTGATGCAGCTTGAGATCGAGGAGGCCGCCCTGAAAAAAGAAAAGGACGACGCCTCTCAGAGTCGATTGGAAGAGCTGCGTAAAGAGTTGACCAATCTGCGCGAAGACATGCGTGGTTTGAAAGAGCAATGGGAGAGCGAGAAGAAGGGCAGCGAGGACCTGCGCCACTTGAAGGAGCAGATCGAGCAAACCCGTCAGGAAATGGAGAAGGCCGAGCGGGCCTACGACCTGAACCGCGCTGCCCAGCTGCGGCATGGAACCTTGCCAGAACTGGAGCGCCAACTCCAGCAGGCACAGGAGCAGGCGCAGGCTCAGTCGGATAAAGCCCGCTTGGTGAAAGAAGAAGTTACCGACGAGGAAATCGGCGAAATTATCAGTCGCTGGACTGGTATTCCCTTGTCGCGCCTACTTGAAGG
>JBJHBN010000333.1:0-3985 GCA_050485505.1 Opitutales bacterium
ATCTCATATTTCGTATGTTTACCCCTATACCCTCCTACATTAAAATTCTCCCAGCCTTATTTATTCTTCCAACAATCAGTAAGGCGCAGCTAGATCCCATCATGCCAGTATCCGAAACTTTCCATCTCGATCAGGTTCGTCTTCTTGATGGACCCTTTAAACACGCTGAATCCACCGCTCGCAATTATATCCTTTCCCTCGACCCGGACCGCCTGCTGGCTCCCTATCTACGAGAGGCCGGACTGGAGCCCAAGGCTGACTCTTACGGCAACTGGGAATCCACTGGTCTCGACGGCCACATAGGAGGACATCTGCTGACAGCACTGGCTCTGCTTCATGCATCAACCGGAGACAAAGATGCGCTCGAACGGCTGCACTATATGCTGAATGAGTTGGAAAGAGTCCAAAAAACCCACGGTAATGGCTACATCGGAGGTGTTCCGGGTAGTCGAAAGCTTTGGCAACAAATTGCTGCAGGAAATATAGATGCCGACCTATTTTCCCTGAATGGATCATGGGTCCCATGGTACAATATCCACAAAATTTTTGCCGGACTCCGGGATGCCTGGCTTTACACTGGTTCCGAACAGGCGCGCGGTATGTTGATCCAATTGACTGATTGGGCCCTGGAACTCGTTTCCGACCTCAGCGAGCAGCAAATACAGACTATGCTGGATACCGAGTATGGTGGCATGAACGAAGTCTTCGCCGATGTGGCATGGATAACCGGAGAAACCAAATACCTGGAGCTGGCCCGCAAGTTCTCCCACCAAGCCATCCTCGATCCCCTTATCAGAAACAAGGACGAGCTGACGGGCCTCCATGCCAATACCCAGATACCAAAAGTGATCGGATTCAAACGAGTAGCCGATTTGAGCGGAGACAAAGCCTGGGATAAGGCTGCGGGCTTTTTCTGGCACACAGTCATAGAGAACCGCACTGTTGCCATAGGTGGTAACAGCGTCCGTGAACACTTCCACGATTGTTGCGACTTTCAACCAATGGTCACCGATCCGGAAGGCCCCGAAACCTGCAATACCTACAATATGCTCAAACTCTCGAAGATGCTCTACCAGAGCAGCGGAGATATGCGCTACCTCGACTACTATGAGCGGGCCATCTACAATCACATCCTGTCCAGCCAACACCCAGAACACGGGGGTCTGGTGTATTTCACCTCAATGCGACCCGGTCACTACCGCAAGTATTCCGACTCCCAACAAGCGATGTGGTGCTGCGTGGGATCCGGTATCGAAAATCACGTCAAATACGGAGAACTGATCTACGGGTACACCGCTGATTCCATTCTCATCCACCTCTTCATCTCCTCCGAACTGCAGGCCCCGGAACATGGTATCGCCCTTCGTCAGGAAACGCAGTTCCCGGAAAACGCGGAAACCCGTATCGAGATGCTTGCGGCGAGCGAGCGGAATTTGAAAGTACGCTGGCCCGCATGGGCGGCGAGCGACAAGGCCACGGTTCGCGTTAACGATGAGGCACGCGAAGTCAAAGCCGATGCCAACGGCTATCTGGAAATCCCCGGGCCATGGCAAGTCGGCGATACAATTGTGCTGGAACTGCCTCTACAAATTCATCTGGAACAGCTGCCGGATGAATCCGACTACTTTGCCATTCTCTATGGCCCTATCGTGCTGACTGCAGCTACGGATCCCTTCCCACACGAAGAACGCCAATTCGTGGCTGACGACAGTCGCATGGGTCACATTGCCAGTGGCGAACGCGTTCCCCTGGGAGCGGCGCCATTTGTCGTCAGCGATACCCGCGCCTTCGCAGATCGGATTCAACGCCTTGAAGGATCGGGCCTGCGTTTTCAGGCCCCTGGATTGATCGACGATCCCAATTCAACCGATTTGGTGCTCAAACCATTCCATGAACTCCACGACTCCCGCTATGTGGTCTATTGGCCCTACTCCGACGCGGATGGACTGGAGTCGATCCGCAAGCGCTACCGCGAATCCGAGCGTGAACGCATCGCGCTGGAGCGCCGCACTATCGACCAGGTCAGCCCCGGCGAACAGCAGCCGGAATCCGACCACTTTTTCCGAGGCGAACGCACCCGTGCCGGAGTCAACCGCGGAAGACACTGGCGCCACGCCGAAGGTTGGTTCAGCTACGATCTAAACAATCCTGACCGCGAAGGCAGCACCCTGCGCATTACCTACTTTGGCCTCGATCGAGACCGCCATTTTTCAATTTTCATCAACGATGAGGAGATCGCACAAGTCGAACTGGAGGAAAAAGGAGACCAATTCTACGAAGTCGACTACCCCGTCCCGGACGGTGTTGTAGACACCGCCGCAGACGGTATCCTAACCGTCAAATTTGTCGCAGAACCCAATTCAATCGCAGGCGGAATCTATGGAGTCCGCCTACTGAGATCGAACAATTGAACCGGAAGCACTCTACTCTATCCGGATTCTCAGATCCGCTCCAACAGGCTGTAGATTCGCTTGACCATGCTGCGCGGGTCTTCAAGAAGACCCGCTGCCGCCATACTGTTATCACAAATTTGCTCAGCCACCAGTTTGGCCAGGTCGCCATCCTTTTCGCGCAAACCATTCAGCTTGTGGACCAGGGCGTGGCGCGGGTTGATCTCCAGTCGCACATTGAACTGTGGGCCTTCTTCCTGATTCATCGCCTGCATCATGCGGCGCATGCCGGGTGACATGTACGGATCGGCGTTGACGGCAAGCGCAGGGCTATCGACCAGACGGGTCGAAGACTTCACCTCCTTGACCCGTCCATTCAGAGCTTCCTTCTCCAGCCATTCGCAAAGCGCCTTGACGGTTTCCTCATCGAGAGTCTCGCCCTCGCTGTCGGCGGAAACGTCATCGGTCTCCGCATCAGAACTGTCTGCGGCGACCAAACGCTTGCCGTTAAACTCGCCCAGGTGGGACATCACAAACTCATCCACCGGGTCGTAGAGGAAAAGCACCTCGCGCCCACGCGAACGGAAGGCCTCGAGATAGGGTCCGGATTCAATCAAATCCCGCTTGGGCGCAAACAGGTAGAGAATTTCCTTTTGCTCTTCAGCCATCCGGCTGACATAGGATTCAAGATCAGTCGTCTTGCCTTTTTCGGTCAATGAAGATTCGTAACGCAGCAACTTAGCCAACTTCTCCTTGTTGGCCGGGTCCATCGTAATGCCTTCTTTGATGAAGATTCCAAACTGCTTGTAGAACTCTTCGTAGGCTTCAGGACGCTTCTTCGCTTCGTCGAGCAGAAATTTGATAAAGCGTCCGCTGATTACCTTGGACAGTTTCTGCACCAAAGCACTGTCCTGCATGGATTCTCGGGAAATATTGAGTGGCAGGTCTGCGCTGTCGACAACACCGCGCACAAAACGCATCCACTCCGGTAGCAGACCTTCCGGCTTGGCGTCGATCATTACCTTCTTGCAGTAGAGCGATACGCCCGCATCCATACGGCCAAAACCAAAGCGTTCAATGTTCTCCTTCGGGACAAACAAGAGCGAATTGATCAATAGAGGCGCATCCGCATTGAAGTGCAGCGTGTAGCGAGGTTCGTCGAAGGCATTGGACTGGAATTTGTAGAACTCCGTGTATTCCTCTTCCTTGATCTCGTTGCGGTTGCGCATCCACAAGGCTTCGATCTTGTTGACCCGTTCGCCGTTCAGGTTGACCGGGAAAGGCACAAAACTCGAGTAGCGCTTCAGCACCTCTTCGACTCTGGATTTGGTGGAAAACTCCTTAAACTCCTCCTTGAGCTTGACGACGATGCGCGCCCCGCGGCGCTGCGTGTCCTCGGTCTTCGTAATCGTGTAGGAGCCCGCCCCATCGCTGGTCCAGAGCAGGTTTTCGCCTTCCGGACGGAACGAATGAGTGTAGACCTTGACCTCCGAAGCCACCATGAACGCGGAATAGAATCCCACCCCAAATTGTCCGATCAAATTGACTGGATCGCTGCCTTCCGCACGCGCTTCCTTGAGGGCACTGGCAAAGGC
>JBJHBN010000334.1:2500-3952 GCA_050485505.1 Opitutales bacterium
GCCGCTACACCTGCATCCAGACAGGCGAGGCAGACAGCTCTGTAGTGACTTCCTGTGTCCACATGCATGAACTCACAGCGAGCAGCCACGCCGCGCGAAGTGGAGGATTTGCCGGATGCCGCACCGCCGTCGACGGCCACAATAAAAAATCGTTTGGGTCTCATTCCAATAATATAAAAAAGGTGTATCAAGCTTCGCTGCTCTGGCGAAGGGATTCCAGTTGATTGAAAAAATCAGGGAAGGTTTTGCCACAGCAGGCGGGGTCATTAATGCGCAGCCAGGGGCGACCATCGCCGAGCAGGTCGAAGCTTCCAAGGATGCCAAAGCCCATGGCCACGCGGTGGTCCTTGTAGGTGTCGATGGCCACGCCAGTCCGGGCAATGGATTTTAAAGCCTCCAGGTCAGTTTCGATGTGCAGCGAGGCGGCTTCAGCCGCGACCCGCTGCCCCAGGCGGTCCAATTCACATCGCATGGCTTCAATACGGTCGGTCTCCTGAAAACGGGTGTGCCCAATGCCTTCTATCTCCACACGTTCGGCCAAAACCGGAGCCAAAGCGGCCAGAGTCAGAAAGGTGTCCGAGAAGGTTTCCATATTGAAACGGCCATCCAGCCGGAGCGGTTGTTCCCCGAAAACGACCCAATCACTGCCTTCTTGTCGAATCTCCAGACCGGCCTGCCTCAGCAGCTCTGCAAAGGCGATGTCTCCCTGCAAGGAATCCTCCGGCATGCCTTGCAATACGAGTTGCCCTCCGAGCAGCGCTACCAAGCCGAGAAAATAGCTGGAAGCCGTGATGTCGGGTTCGATGGCAAAAATAGCCGAAGGAAAGGCGATTCCGCCTTGCCCTACGACCAGCTCGGAAAGCCCGCGACTGCGATCGACCCGGACACCAAGACGCTCCATCAGCTGCAGGGTCATTTCCACAAAGGCGGGGCGAGTGCCCTCGGTCAGAAGGCTCATGGGCTCTCGCGAGAAAGGGGCAACCATGATCAATGCCGACAGCATTTGGCTGCTGGCGCGGGCATCCAATGCTACCTGCCCTCCGGCCAAGCCCCTGGTTTTCAGGGTGAAGGGGAAATAGCCCGCCGCCCCGGAATGCTCCACTTCGGCGCCCTGAGCAACCAAGGCATCAAGCAAGCCAGCCATTGGCCGGTGATGCATTTCGGGGTCGCCGTCGAGGAAGTATTCGCCCTCGGGATGCAGGCTGAGCAGAGCGGTCAGAAAACGCGCGGCAGTGCCAGCATTGCCCACGTGCAGCCGGGCTTTGGGGCGCGGGATCGCACCACCCTGCCCTTCTATATAGATGGTCGCGGCCAACGAGTCAGTCTTGACCACAAAGCCAAGCGCGTCCAGGGCTTCGCACAAAATTCGCGTATCGCGACTGAACAAGGCACCAGTCAAGGTAACCGGCGCGTTGCCGAGGGCCGCAAGGATCAGGGCACGGTTCGTCAGGC
>JBJHBN010000335.1:0-3939 GCA_050485505.1 Opitutales bacterium
GTGCGTTGGATTAGATTCCGCGCTCGGGGCGATCGCGGCTACGTAGGTGCGACGGTCCCCGGCGCACAGCGCGGCAATGGGAGTGCGTTGGTCTGGCCTCCGCGCTCGGGGCGATCGCGGCTACGTAGGTGCGGCGGCCCCCGGCGCACAGCGCGGCAGTTTCAGCCGAGATTCAGCAAGCGATCTGCCCGGGCTTTCATCCTGCCATAGGATTCCGGTTCATTTGTCAGGTTTGCTCCGTAAGACGGGACCAAAGTTTGCAGCTTTTCCCGCCATTCGCCTATCCGGTTGGCGAAGCAGCGCTCGATCACATCAATCATCGTGGCAACGGCGGTGGAGGCCCCGGGGGAGGCGCCCAGCAGTGCGGCAATTGAGCCATCCTCCGCTGCGACGAGTTCGGTGCCGAACTGGAGAACACCCCCTTTTTCTTTGTCTTCTTTGATGATCTGAACCCGCTGCCCTGCGGTGACCAGCTTCCAATCGTCCAACTGGGCCTCTGGGTAAAAGGTGCGCAGGGCTTCAAGGCGGTCCTGCGGACTTTGGCGAACCTGTTGAATCAGGTAGCGGGTCAGGTCCATGTGGTTTTTTCCAACTGCCAACATTGGTTTCAAGTTGGACAGACGAACCGAACCCGGCAGGTCGAACAGAGAGCCGGATTTGAGGAATTTCGGCGAAAAGCCCGCATAGGGACCGAACAGTACTGAGCGCTTGCCGTTGATGATGCGGGTATCGAGGTGGGGAACGGACATCGGCGGTGCGCCGACCGGTGCTTTGCCGTAGACCTTTGCATTGTGCTGCTCGACGACTTCCGGCTTGCTACAGACCAAGAATTGTCCGCTGACCGGGAAGCCCCCAAAGCCTTTGCCTTCGCGAATGCCTGATTTTTGTAACAGGGGAAGTGCCGCGCCGCCGGCCCCAACAAAGATAAAAGGCGCGATGATGCTGCGGTTGATCTTCGCTTCCAGATTGCGCACCGTCAGTTCCCAGCGGCCATCCTTTTTGCGCTTGATGTCGCGAACCTGGTGATGGGTGGCGATTTTGACCCGATCACTCGCGTCGAGAAAATGAACCAGGCTTTCGGTGAGGGCCCCAAAATTGACATCGGTGCCATCCATCGAGCGGGTGGCTGCCATGGATTCGGCTGCCTCTCGGCCTGCTTGGAGTAGGGGCGCCCACTCGCCGATCTTTTGTGGATGCTCGCTGTGTTCAATGCGCTCGAAAAAATGGTGACTGCTCATTGCCTGGTGTCGGCGTTTGAGATAGTCGCAATCCACCTCACCACGTACAAAACTCATGTGCGGAACCGACTGGATGAATGCCGACGGATCGCCCAAGAGCTTATTTTCGACCAAAGAGGCCCAGAATTGACGCGAGTGTTCAAACGCCTCATTGATTTCGATCGCTTTTGAAACATCCACGGAACCATCCGGATTTTCCTTGGTGTAATTCAGCTCGCACAGCGCCGCATGGCCGGTGCCTGCATTATTCCAGGGATTGGAGCTCTCCTTGGCGACGTCGGCCAGGGCTTCCACAATCTGGATGTTCAGGCTGGGGTCCAACTCGTGCAGCAAAACACCTAGCGTGGCGCTCATAATCCCTCCGCCTATCAAGACGACATCCGGTTCCGCAATGGTTTCTTTTCGCTTCATAAAAAACCGGCCAACATGAATAAGATGGTCTAATACGGCAAGTAATTTGGCCGAATTATTCGCCCTGGCGGCGCAAAATAAAGATCATTAGAATGCTCCAGGCTGCATTGGCGCAGAGGAAGAGTGGAAACTGTAAATCTGCGGGGAGTGAATAGACAATGAGCAGCATCACTGGCCAGAACAGCAGGGCCGTAGCCCAGATTGGCAGTACGCGTTCGCGGTAGAAGTACCTGTCCAAAGAGCGCACAAGCAGGGTAACATTGTAGGACTTTTCGCGCCACAGATACCAGGCCGCGACGATTGGAAGGTTGAACCATGGGGTGAAGAGTAGCTGGTCCACCAGGACTTTTTTGATGACGGTCAACCAGTCAGTGCCTTCGCCAAACAGATAAGCCTGAAGCTTGTAAAAGAAGTATACATTACAGCCGACAATGAACCAAAGAGCCAGCTGATGAAGGACTTCACCCCGGCTGGGCCGCGGAACGTGAGCCGGGCGCAGCAAGGATTTCAGTAGTTCGGGCACGACCCCCGCGCTCACCACAGTAGCGAATCCCGCAAATAACCATCCGCCTTCGGTTTTTACCCTTCCCACCCAAGCATAGAAACTGGCCGTTCCCTCCAGTAAATAATAGCTGAGCAGCACTCCCAGTGCCATTATTTGGATGACGATGAACAGAGGCCAATAGGTGCGGAATGCTTCCCAGCCGGGACGCAATAGTTGGGAGACATGTGTCATTGGCCAAACTTATATGGTTCAGCCGATTTTATCGGCAAGCCTCTTCAGTATCACCCGTATTCCTGTCCATACACTGACTTTTACATAAATTTAATGCCAACAAATAGACGTTTACATATACGTTCAAATAAAAGATACAAATAACCTAGTTTCTGTTCTTACTGTAAGAAAAAAATGGAGTTGAGCTTGTCGAAGGATTTCTAAATTAAGTATTCTTATAGAAAATCCGCAGTGCTTGTATTCTTACCCTTGAACCAATCAACCCTCCATAATTCTAACATCCTGACATAGACGCTGTTTCTTACCCCGGCTGGCGTGTTGCCCTAGCTTCGCGCGGCCCATATCCAACTCCTTCAATGACATCCCCCTGCATGCTATTTGCATGGATGTATCAGATTTTCATTACGCATGGGTTCGTTTTTAGGTGTTTCGGATCCGTGTGCTTACCTAACCAAATAACTCCAAAACCATGACTCCAAATATCAAATCACGCATAAGTCGACAGGGCCGAAGACTGACGGTTCTCTTGGCTTCTTTCTCCGTAGCTTCGGTTGCTTTTTCGCAATCCGAATCGGAGATCTTCGAGTTGTCCCCGTTCGCGGTGGTCACCTCGGACAGCGACATCGGATATCACGCGGAAAATACCCTCGCCGGTAGCCGCTTGAATACCAACGTTGCTGACCTGGCATCCTCTATTACCATCGTTACCCGCCAACAGTTGGAAGACACTGGTTCGTTGGATATCAACGACATCTTCCTCTATGAAGCGAATACGGAAGGTGTTGGCAACTTCACTGCTTACGAGATCAACCGTGGTGGGGTTAAAGACCTTGCCGCCGGTCACAGTCGTGACAGTGGATTGGCCGAAACTGCTGCAACCACCAACCGCGTCCGCGGTTTGGGTCGCGCGGACACCGCCCAAAACAATCACCCAACCATCGCTCGTTTGCCCTTCGACGAGTACAACACCCGCTCGGTTGAAATCAATCGCGGCCCGAACTCGCTTTTGTTCGGTCTCGGTAGCCCTGCAGGTATTGTCAATCAATCGACGGCACGCGCTCTGTTGAACGTTCAAAACACCCAGCTGGTTGCTCGTTACGGTAGTTGGGATTCGAAGCGTTTCAGCTTTAACCACAATCAGCCGATCATTGATGACATGCTCGCCATCTACGTGGCAGCTGTTGATGACAAGCGTGGTTTTCGCCGCAAGCCATCCTACGACAACACTCAGCGTCAATATGGCGCGTTTACCTTCCAGCCGTTTGAAAATACTGTCATCCGTGGTAGTATTGAGCGTTATCAGAACCAGAATCGTCGTCCCAACTACGTTACCCCGCGTGAGCGTGTAACCAATTGGATCGCCGACGGGCGGCCTGCCTACAACCCTGTCACCCGGATGGTCACGTACCAAAACGGATCTCAGGTCGGGCCTTTCACACGCAGTGCCTACTCCCCTGGTGCCATTTTGGCTATCGGTGATGCACACGTGAATGCCAACAACGGTGACATTCGTCAGGACTTGGCTGTCAATGATGTGAACTCACCGCTCTATGT
>JBJHBN010000336.1:0-3910 GCA_050485505.1 Opitutales bacterium
ATCCATAGCGATCCAAATCTGCCGCCAAACGGCGTGCACAGGCCGCACCACGGCTGAAGCCGAGAATAAACAACCGGTCCCCAGGACGATAGTCCTTGTGAATCGCCGCATACACTGCTTTGCGGATCGCCCGCTCCCCGGCCCCATTAAAACCGTGCAGCTTACGCTTCCACCAACCATTGTCCTGCGCATTACCCACACCGCGAAAATACCGTGCAATCTGATGGTCGCTGTCCGTCGCCAAGCAATCATACAGCCGCCGCACATTCGACAAGGCCCCAGAGCTGTCCGCCGACCGCTCCTCATTCCAGGTGCCATCCAGCAGAATAAAAAAATTCCGCCCCGGCTCCGCCGGCGCCTTTTTCAAATCAATGCGGTGATGAGTAACAATCTTACCAGGCAGCGTTTCGAGAGACATGATGGACTGGAGAAAAACGAATTTTACAGAAATGACAAATCGAAATCGATACCCATCCGAAATGCTCTCGCCGTTTTGCGACCCACAGCCTCACAGTTCACATTCCCGCGGAACCCCTGGCGAGTCTTCCCTTACCCAGGACACTAGAACCCAACCTTTCGTGCCTACCGCTGCACCGTGCTGCGGTCCACCGCAAAAAATGCAATGGCATTGGCGAAGACGCCGATGACGAGTCCGTCGACCCCAAAGGGCCGGCCCAAAACGATACTCCACAACAGAACGCCACAGACCCCTGCGCCGGCGCCAAAGATAAAACGTATGGGAGTGGATCGATAACCCATGATGCCAGAGAACAATTGGACCTGTATGATTGGGGCCCATAAGTTTTATGAATAGATCAAAATATCCAAGACGCTCTCAATCGATACGGCAAATACCACGGCCAGGATGCCGACCACAAAAGTCACCAATCGGGCCAGGCGCAAATTCATCGCTGAAGATTCAGTCGGCGGCGTCAGGGGCTTGATGACATCGTTCATAAAACAAATCGATGCCGCATTCAGGAAGGAGTCTGCCGAGGACATGATGATCGCCAGTACCGCTGCGGCCACAAGCCCCTGCAAGACCAGCGGCAAACTCTGCTGAATCACATAGGGCATCGCCAGATTCGGATTCAGTTCGGGATTCAACGCCAGGGCAACCAATCCGATCATTCCTGTAATGGCAAAAAATGGGATCGAAAACAGACCACTGTACAAGGTACCCCGGGCCACCTGCCTGGGATTCTTACCAATTAGCAATCGTTGTAAATACGGCGGAACCAAAGTCTCGCCCAAAACGAAGGTCAAAAACAAGGAAGCGAGAGCCACCATTGCCAGCGGTTCCGTCGGAAGCCTGAAATGCTCTGCAGGCACCGCTTCGACGACCGCTCCAATGCCTCCAGCCTGAATCACGCCAAAGACCAGGGTCAGAGGGATACCGATGGCAAGAATGATAAACTGGACCACATCCGTCCAAACAACGGCCCGCATCCCTCCAAGGGTAGCGTAAGTGATAACAATCCCGCAGCCGATCACGATACCCCACAAGCGGTCGATGCCCAGGAAGACATTGAACACATAGCCCGTCGCACCGATCTGGGCGCCGAGGATACCCGCGCACAGGATAAATCCGAAAAATCCACTGAAAACCTTGGCTACTGTTCCATAGTGAATGGCCATAATATCACCCACCGAAATGGCATTGGAATACCGACCCATTCGGGGTGCCACATATCGGGCCACCCACAGCTCCTTAAAACTAAAACCCCATAAGGCGACAATATTGGCAACGCCTACCAGAAAGACCCGCTCTGCATTGCCCATGGAAAACCCGCCTCCAATAAACGAGGCCGCCAAAGTGAAGAAGATCACCATCGCCCCAAAGGACCGGCCAGCAACCGCGTAGTCGGAGAGGCTCTTGATATTTCGCCCCGCCCAAATTCCAATGCCCATCACCAACAGAAGATAGACCAGAATGATTGCATTGACCCAGTTCATCGGGTCACCCCTTTTAACAGCAACGGCAGACTTCGCATAGTCCAGCAACGCAATTGAACCACAACATTGTCAACCGCAAATCTTCTCTCCAACCCTGCAACACTCCAACACTCGATCAATCCTCTCTTCCCGACCTTCTCAAAACATGCGTCCACAAGAAGCCACCAAGGATGATAGCCGTGCAAACTCCACCGAAAAGGTAAGATAGCTCTAGATTCAAACCCAAACCAATGGGTGCGTTCAAAATATATGTGAAGCACACAGAAGTTATAAAAGTCGCAGGCACCGTAGCGATCCAGTGAAACTTACCTGCCCTCGCAAGGTAGACTGCCCCGACCCAAAGTGCCAGCATCGCGGTGGACTGGTTCGCCCAGGAGAAGTAACGCCAGAGTACGGAAAAGTCGACAAAGGTAAGTCCGAAAGAGATGAAAAACAACGGCAGTGCGATCCACAGGCGATTCGCCATTTTCCGCTGTATAATGCCAAAGTAATCCCCCAGAATCATCCGGGCACTGCGGAAAGCCGTGTCGCCGGAAGTGATGGGGAGAACCACCACGCCCAGGATTGCCAAAGTTCCGCCGACTGTTCCCAACAAGGTCATTGAAACCTCCCTGACAACGCCCGCAGGCCCAACCGTAGTGATCAGCTCCGAAAGATCACGCCCGTAGAAGAGACTCATTGCAGCCGCGGCCCAGATCATCGCAATGACGGCTTCGGCGATCATCATGCCATAAAATATCTGGCGCCCCTGTGACTCGTTCTGGGTCGTCCGGGAGATGATAGGAGACTGGGTTGCGTGAAAGCCTGACAAGGCACCACAGGAAATGGTCAGGAAAAGCAAAGGGTATACAGGCAATCCTTCGGGATGCAGATTGCTGAGGGTCAATTCCGGGATCGGAGCACCGGACAATAGTAGTGTCAGGCCGACACCAACCGCACTGAAAACAAGCAGCATCCCCAAATACGGATACACTCGGCCAATAATCTTATCAATAGGCAACAAGGTTGCTAAAACATAATACAAATAGATGATTGCGGCAATAACTGCCACAGATCCCCAGCCACCCAGGATATTATGAATCAGCGTCGAAGGCGCACTGACGAACACCGTCCCGACCAGCAAAAGTAGAAGCACCGAAAAGAAATTCACCAGATGACGAAACGCCTTTCCCAGATACTTCCCAGCCAGATCCGGCAGATGGGCTCCACCGTTGCGAATAGAAATCATTCCTGTCAAGTAGTCGTGAACCGCCCCCGCAAAAATGGCACCGAAGACAATCCAGAGGAACGCTACCGGACCATACAAAGCCCCCAAAATAGGACCAAATATAGGCCCGACCCCGGCGATATTCAAAAGCTGAATCATCGAATTTCGCGGGCCCTTCATCGGCAGGTAATCCACCTCATCCCGCATGGAATAAGCCGGCGTGGGACGATCGGGCTTAGGCCCGAAAATACGCACGACCAATCGACTGTAGAGCAAATATCCTAGAAGGAGAAGGGTAAGAGAGAGGATGAAGGTAATCATGGAGAGCAGCGCAGTCTCAGGAATGCCTCAACACAGCGGCAAAAGAATCGATGCTTTACGGTATGTCTATGCCGATTAAGCCGACTCAACCGCTTCCTGAGGGAGGCCGACGTTAACCACCAATCCTCCTCCCTCAGTTTGGGCAAAATCGATCCTTCCACCATGCACAGCCACAAAATCCTGACACAAACGCAGCCCGAGTCCAAAGCCTTTTTCGCCATTGGTTCCCATCTGCGATCGCGTTGATTTTCCACTCATCAATTTGCCGATTTCATCAGGTTTCATCCCCACTCCATGATCCATGACCTGAAAGTTGTAAGATCCTTCGAAAAGGCGCTGTTTCACTTGAATGCTTGTTCCTGTGGGAGAGAACTTCACGGCATTACCCAAAAGGTTCCGCATAATAAATGCCAGCATACTCGGATC
>JBJHBN010000337.1:0-3908 GCA_050485505.1 Opitutales bacterium
GGAGACCCAGTCGCGGTGGGTTTCCGGGGGTTCGGGTACGGCTTGCAGCAGTTGGGCTGCACCGAGCACGGTTTGCAGCGCGAGTGGGTAGGCGAGTTCGGGGTCGAGGCCTTCGGCGATGCCGGCGTCGCGCAGGGCGGCGACCATTTCAAAGACGTAGGCAGGGCCGGAGCCGCTGACGGCGGTTACGGCGTCGAGGTCTTTTTCGGCGGCTGTGTGAACTTGGCCGAGGGCTGACAAAATGGCCCGCACGCACGCTTCATCGCTCTCGCTGAGATCGGGATCTTGCGCGTAGACGGTGACCCCGGCGCCGATGAGGCCGGGGGTGTTGGGCATGGTTCGAACCACATTGCGGGCTTTGGGAAAGGCCGCACGCAGGCGCTCGCGGGTAGCACCGGCGAGAATCGAAATCACCAGCTTACCCGCACAGCCTTCGCTGAGCGCGGGATCGAGGGTTGCCAGCTGTTGGGGTTTACAGGCCAGAATGACCACATCGGCAGCTTCAAGCAGCTGCGCCGGATCGAGACTGAAGCGGATCCCCAGAGCCTTGGCGAGTGCCTCGCCAGTGCCGTCGTCGGCGCTGGTGCAGCAGATGTGCTCCGGACGGGCTGTCCCTTTCTGAATGAGTCCCCCGGCCATGGCACGGGCCATGCGTCCGGCTCCAATAAAGGCGATGCGCAATTCCATATGTTGTGAGATGGCCGAAGGGGCTGTGAATGACAATGGGAAAATCCGTAGGCCCTCCGCTTCAGTCGGGGTTCAAGGTTGGAGCCCAAACTTTAGTTTGGAAGTGCCGGGCCTGGATGCGGCGGGCTGGAGTCGCGACACATTAATCTTTGAACAAATCCCCAAAAATCCGTATCCAACCAAGCTATGAGTCTAAAGCCCCGAAAGCTCCTTTTTGTATGTATGGGTAATATATGTCGTTCGCCGACTGCGGAAGGCATTATGCGTCAGTTATTGGCGGATGCGGGCCTGAGTGATCAGGTGGAGTGCGATTCGGCGGGAACAATCTCCTTTCACTCGGGAAATCCACCGGATCAGCGTATGTCCGCAGCTGCGGCAAAACGAGGCTACCGCCTGGCGGGGAAGGCGCGGGGGCTGCGGGCAGAGGACCTGACAGCCTTTGACCTGATCCTGACGATGGACGACGAAAATTTCACCAATACCCGGGCTTTGGATGGGGGTAACCGGTTCAAGGAAAAGATTCGGGCGATGTGCGATTTCTGCAGCGAGCACGAAGAGACAGAAGTCCCTGATCCGTATTATGGCGGGCAGAGGGGCTTCGAGGTGGTGATGGATATTCTTGAGGATGCTTGCCGGGGATTGTTGAGGCACATCTGCATCGAATGGAACCTGACCCCGAAAAAGGCGGGCTGAGCGAACACGTGGCCAATCTCTCCAGCGCATTCACCCAATATTTGGAAGCCCGCATTGGCGAGGAGTCCGGAGAGGCCTTCCAGTTGCGGGAAGTGGTTTCCGTCAGCGGCGGCTGTATCCATCAGGCCTGGAAACTGGACGGGGATGACCGCTGTTACTTTCTGAAATCCAACAAGGCGGCCCTGCTTGGCGCTTTGCTCGCAGAGGCAACCGGCTTGCTGGCCTTGGCGGAGACGGAAACCCTGCGGGTGCCCAGGCCTTTGTGCTGGGGTATGTTCGAAGATCAGTCCTTTCTCCTTATGGAGTATCTTGACCTGGGGGTCGGCCATGCTGGAACGCAGCAGCTCCTGGGCCGCGAGTTGGCGGCACTGCATCGGCACACGGGACCGACCTTTGGCTGGAAAACAGATAACTTCATTGGCGCGTCAGTCCAGGTAAACAATGACCGTGAAAGCTGGGCCGATTTTTGGGCGGAGTGCCGTTTGAAACCACAGATCGAGTGGGGACTGAAGCGAGGGCTCGATGGCCGTTTGTTCTATCGCTTGCTGGATGCCGTGCCGCAGTTGCTGGCAAGCCACCACCCGGAGCCGTCCCTGCTGCACGGAGACCTTTGGGGAGGTAATGTAGCAGCCTTGCCGGATGGAACCCCGGTGGTTTTTGATCCGGCCTGTTATTATGGCGATCGTGAAACGGACCTGGCTTTCACTGAAATGTTCGGCGGCTTCAGCGGTGATTTTTATGCTGCCTACCAGGAGACTTGGTCTCTGCCAACCGGGTTTGGTGAGCGTAAAGCCCTATACAATCTTTACCACGAGTTGAATCACTTCAATTTGTTTGGCGGCTCCTATGGGCAGCAGGCCCAAGCCACCGCCCAGCGCTTGCTGCGCTAGTAGGTGTGACCAGAGAGCTATTTGACCGGCCAGTGGATCGTTTTACCGCCTGTGGAGGTTTCCTTGGCAAATCGCGCAAATGCACCGAGTTAGTGTGGTATGCGGAAGCTGCTCCCACTCCTTGTCCTCGTCTCCACTTTGTTCATTATGTCTACCGCCAGCGCCACTGTGAGTGACCGCGGCACTGATTTTGCCCTGCAGGGCGAAGGCAGCTTTCGCTGGACTCTGATTCGCGTTTTCGACGCGCGCTTTTACCTTGGAAAGGATGTCCCTCCGGAAACCGATCCGCTCGGCGATGTGCCCAAGCGTCTCGAATTGAAGTATGCCGTCTCGATCAAGGCAGACGATTTTATCGCCTCTGGCGACAAGGCCCTGAGGGCGACTCTTGATGAGAATCAACTCGCATCCATTCAGGACGACGTCGATGCCATCAATAAAGCCTACAAGGACGTGTCTTCCGGGGACCGCTACACCCTCACTTACATCCCCGGCGAGGGCACGACTCTGGCCCTGAACGATGAAGTGCTGACGTTGATTGAGTCAGCGGAGTTTGGTCAGTATTATTTTCATATCTGGCTGGGCGCGGAGCCGGTTAGCGCGCGCTTGCGGGATCGGTTGCTGGGTCGGTAGTTTGCCCCGTTGGAGCACGGCCTTCAGGCCGAACGCGCGACTACAGCCGTTCCACCAAGGCCCCGCAGGCAAACTAAAGTTTGGGCTCCAACACCGGCTCGACGGTCCCGTTGGAGCACGGCCTTCAGGCCGAACGCCGCGACTACAGCCGTTCCACCAAGGCCCCGCAGGCAAACTAAAGTTTGGGCTCCAGCACCGGTTCGACGGTCCCGCTGGAGCACGGCCTTCAGGCCGAACGCCGCGACCTGATTACGATAAACGGCCTAATCCCTATCCCAATACTTGCCATAGTCTTTTACGGGATAACTTTTCCAGATTCTATCAGCCTCCTCGATTCCGACTAAATCTTGAAAATGATGGAAGCCTGTCCACTTCCAATCATGCATTAGTGATACATACCCATGTTTGACGGGGTTGAAATGAATGTAATTCAAGGTCGCGTAGAAATGCCGCTCCGATCGGATCCTGGTTTCAGCTGCATTGAACCATACAGAGCGCCCACGCCTGTTTTCCTCACCGTTCCAGATGTAGGAGGATCGGCCATGCATTTTCCCAAGTGCAGCCAGAAGTCGTAAAATCGATTCAGTCTCGGCCAGCAAGTGATAGTGATTGGGCAGGACAGCCCATGTATACAGTCGGTCTTCATTCTCCTCAACGGTTTCCCGCAACCATTCACTGAAGTCATTCATACGTCTTTGGGAGTATCCAATAAAAGGCTGGTGATGGTAGCAGGCAGCTGTAATCAAATAGCTACCCTTTCCGGAGCATCGGTGCTTCGGACTATGCCGGGGTAAACCTTGTTCCGCCCTATGCCTTAGGAGATCAACTCTCTCTTCCATCGTCAACTTCTGCCATTGATACATTGGAACAGGATGAAAGTAACTTTATAAAGATTAGTCAATAAAGTTTAAAATTTAGAGGAACTGTTCTTTTTCTTGGAGCGCTGAATGGGTCAAACTAAAGTTTGGGCTCCAACACCGGCTCGACGGTCCCGTTGGAGCACGGCCT
>JBJHBN010000338.1:0-3901 GCA_050485505.1 Opitutales bacterium
GCCCTGTGGCTTCCTTTCTCCCTGGGATGCCCTGCATGCCCAGCGGTTTGCCCGTCACACAGGCATAGGGGTGCGGCTCGTTCATGCGCAGGTTTTTGTAGGTGTCCGCGATCCAGCCCATTTCGCGTTCAGTGGTGCCGTAATCAGGTGCCGGAACATCGATATCAGGGCCGATGAAGTTTTTACGGATCAACTCAGCGGTGTATCGCCGTGTCACCCTTTCGCGAAAGCCTAGGGAAAGCTTCGCCGGATCGACCATAATCCCACCCTTAGCGCCGCCGAAAGGGACCCCGACGATGGCACACTTGTAAGACATGAGCGCCGCGAGTGCGATGGTTTCGTCCAGACTTACCCGACGGCTGAAGCGGATGCCTCCTTTGGTTGGTAGGCGATGAAAACTGTGCTCGGCGCGAAAGGCCTCGACCACAGTGATGTCGCCATTGTCTTCGCGCACCGGAAAGCGCATACGGTATACGGCATTACAGGTTTTCACCTGCCTTAGCATCCCGGGTTTGGCAGCCGAAAAAGAGGCGGCACGGTCGAAGTATTTTGAAACGCTTAGAAAAAATTTACCTCTTGCCATAGATTTATAAGGTAACAGGTCGTGCCGGGAATGCACCGAAAATTCCCATTTTGCAGAAAGAAAATCCAGGATTTTTTGTGGTTCCGAATTGGATTTACCCACAGCATCCCTATTGTAGGTAGTATGAAAAAGAAAATTGGAGTGGTATTGTCCGGTTGCGGTGTTTTCGACGGTTCAGAGATTCACGAGGCGGTGCTGACCTTGCTCGCGATCGACAAGGCCGGAGCCCAGGCAGTGTGCATGGCGCCGGATGTGCATCAGCACCATGTAATCAATCACCTGACCGGTGACGAGGCAGAAGAAAAGCGAAATGTCCTTGTCGAATCAGCGCGGATTGCCCGCGGGGACATCCAGAATCTTGCTGCGATGGGGCCGGACGATGTCGACGCCGTTGTCTTGCCTGGTGGTTTTGGGGCCGCAAAGAACCTCTGCAGCTTCGCTTTTGACGGGCCAAACGCCAAGGTGAATGCGGAGGCCGAGCGTTTCCTCAAAGCCATGTTCGAAGCCCGCAAGCCGATAGGCCTTGTCTGCATTGCTCCCGCGGTGGGTGCATTGGTGCTTGGCGAGAATGGCGTCGAGGTTACCATTGGCGAGGATGCGGACACAGCCGCGGGCATAAACGCAACGGGTGCACGCCACGTCAACTGCCCGGTGACCGGGATTCACATCGACGAAGCGCGCAAAGTGGTATCGACGCCCGCCTACATGACAGGAAAATCCATATCAGAGGTAAATACGGGGATTGAAAAACTGGTGCGGACCGTGGTTGAATGGTCTTGAAATGTTTCGTTACTGCCTGCTGACTCTGTCCTTTCTGGTTTTGTCTGTAACCGGCCCGGCCCAAATGGTGCCGGATGCGCCGATCCAGAACTTCCGCTTACCTCTGTTTGGCGACAACGGATTTAAAGTCTGGGAACTGCGAGGCCTTGTTGGGCACTATATCAGCGAGGATCAGGCCCGGGTGGAGGGCTTGGACCTGATGGTTTTTTCCGGAGATGAGCAGATGGCCTTGGAGAACCGCATCCGAAGTCCTGAAGCCAAAATCGAGTTTGATAAGTCCCGCGCTTCGGGGGACACGTCGTTTTTCATGACCGGGCCAGGCTACGAAATTGAGGGCAATGACTGGGTATGGGAAGGACGAGAGAATAAATTACGAGTTGGTCGTAACGCGAGGGTTGTCTTTGCCGACCGGCTTAACATTCTACGCTGACAACTATGATGCGCACACTCGCCCGATTTGCCGGTTTGGCACTTTTCCTTCTGCTTCCACAGCTCGCTCAGGCGGTCATGGACCGCACCGTCATCACCAGCGAGACGGTTGAAATGCAGGGAACGGAGAGCCGGAATTATTTTTATTTCCGCAACAATGTGGTGGTCGAAGGCATCAATCTGGAACTTCGCTGCGACGAACTGACGGTGGTTTCGACCCGACGCCCAGGTGGCGACGATGGTGAAGCTGTTGGTGAAATCGGCTCGATCGAGAGCATTGTCGCGGTCGGTAATGTCGAGATTTACCAAGCTGGACGTTCCGCTTTTGCCGGCCGCGCGGAAGTGAATCCGGCTGAAGGCACTGTAACCCTGAAGGAGAGTCCGCGCATCGTTGATCGCGATGTTGAAGTGCAGGGTTATCAATTTGTCCTCAATCAAGGTGAGCGCCGTTTCCAGTCCATCCCGGACCCCGATGCGCCTGAGGATCGGCCGAGTCGCTCCGTTGTTCGTCTTGGCGCCCTGCCTGACCTTGGGTTTGACCAGGACGAAGAGACGATCGAGATGGGCTCCCCCGTCATTGAAGCTGAAAACGGAGAGGAAGCTGAGGATGAGTGAAAAAAATGACATTTCCTGCATCACCACCGAAGGTCTGGTGAAAGATTATGGTCGCCGGCGTGTTGTTCGGGGGGTAAATCTCAGGGTCGCGTCGGGAGAAATTGTCGGCTTGCTCGGACCCAATGGTGCCGGAAAAACCACATCTTTCTACATGATCGTCGGGTTGGTCGCCGCAACCAATGGCCAGGTGCATCTCGACGGAAAAGACATCACCGACTTGCCCATGTACCGCAGGGCGCGCATGGGGATTGGCTACTTGCCTCAGGAAGCCTCGGTTTTTCGCAAGTTGACGGTGCGCGACAATCTTCTCGCGGTGGCAGAAACGCTGCCTCTGTCCCGTTCCGAACGGCACGAACGGGTCGAGGAACTCTTGCATGAGCTGCACCTGACCGCCGTCTGCAAGCAGCGTGCTTACACTTTGAGCGGTGGCGAGCGGCGACGCCTGGAGATTTCCCGGGCACTGATTACGCAGCCCCGGTTTTTATTGATGGATGAGCCTTTCAGCGGGGTGGATCCCATCAGCGTTGCAGAGGTTCAGAAAATTGTCGTCAGTCTGCGCGGAAAGGGCATTGGAGTCCTGATCACCGACCACAATGTAAGGGAAACGTTGCGCATTGTCGACCGAGCCTACTTGTTGCATGACGGACAGGTTCTGGCCCAAGGGGACAGCGAAACTCTGATCAAGGATCCGAACAGCCGGAAATTCTACCTCGGCGAAGACTTCTCACTCTAAACAACCAACACCCCATGCCGCTCCGTGCCCAACCCAAAGTTCTCGAAAGCCTGACCATTCGATCCTTTTTTGAGAAGGCCGAAGGATCGCTTAAACTTAAGCTGATTGCCGGCGAGAGCGGTATGAACCGCACGATCCGGGACAACTCCATCAATCGGCCGGCTCTTGCACTCGCGGGCTTCTTCAAGAATTTCGGTGCCCGCCGTATTCAGCTTTTTGGAGCTGGTGAAATTGCCTACTTCAAGGAGCTGCCTGATGACCGGCAGCGCGAGGTCTTGTCAGAGATGGTTTCCCGCCACATTCCCTGCATGCTTGTTTCCCGCAACTTGTTGCCGACGCCAGTGATGGAGGAGATTGCCCGCAACCATGGCGTACCCCTGTTTCGCAGCTCACTGTCCTCCAGGGACCTTGCAAATTCGGCAATCATGCTGCTGGAAAATGTGTTCGCACCCCGCGTCGCCGAGCACGGAACCCTAATGGACATCAAAGGAATCGGGACACTGATTCGAGGTCAAAGCGGGGTAGGTAAAAGTGAGTGTGCGCTGGCGCTGATTGAGCGCGGCCACAGCCTGGTTGCAGATGACCTTGTCTATATTCAACTGCACAACGAAAGAGAAGTGGAAGGGCGTAGCAGTGACTTGAACCGCGGTTACATGGAATGCCGGGGTCTTGGCATTGTGAACATTGCCGAGCTTTTTGGTATCCGCTCGGTTCGCCGTGAGAAGAATATCAATCTGGTGATTACCTTCGAAGAATGGAAG
>JBJHBN010000339.1:0-3897 GCA_050485505.1 Opitutales bacterium
GTCTTGAGCGATGCAGGTCCTGCAACGCCCACCCGCACGGGTGCCAAAACACCCATGCCCCGCAAGGACTGAATATATTCCGAGACCTTGTCCGGAGAAAAGCTCCATTGGGTAACCACCTCACAAGACATCCCCACTTCCTGCAAATAATTCCACTTCCTCACCAAACTGCCCAGGGCGTCTGCGTCGACAGGGTTCCCTTCCGGGTGTCCTGCGAGAGCAACGACCTCTACGCCGCTCCGCTGAAAAGCTTCGGACTGCAAAACCTTTAAGCTGTTGTCGAAAGGACCGGCTTCCTTGCCCTGCCCTCCTGCAAGCACCAGAGCCTTGCGAATGCCATGCTCCCGAAGCGCATCGCAGAGATAGGCAAGATCCTTTTCGCTGGCGAATGCCCGCGCGGCCACATGCGGAACCGGCTCGAAGCCTGCGGCCTGCAGCGGTGCAAACGAGCTAACCGTATCGCGCGGACTGGTCCCAGGGATCATGGTCACGAAGACCTCTCTAACCTGACCGGTAAAGACGTCGGCACGCTCGGCGTGCGCCGGCACAATCTCGAGGGTCCATTCGCGGGCATAGCTGGTGTTCTGTTGGATCATAAACTTGAGTTAGCGGTTGAAGAGGATGGTTTTATTGCCGTGAACAATCACCCGGTCTTCCAAATGGTAGCGCAGCCCGCGGGCCAGCACGGTGTTCTCCACGTCCTTACCCAGGCGCATCATGTCCTCGATGGTATCGCTGTGGCGAATGCGGGCGACATCCTGCTCAATGATCGGCCCCTGATCGAGGTCCTCCGTCACGTAGTGACAGGTGGCACCAATCAGCTTTACACCGCGCTCTTCAGCCTGATGATAAGGCTTGGCGCCAACGAATGACGGCAGGAAGCTGTGGTGGATATTGATGACCCGGTAACGGTATTTCTCACACAACCAAGGAGGAAATATCTGCATATAGCGGGCCAGAACAATCGTATCGGGCTCCGCAGCGTCTATCAGACCCGCAGTCTCCTCGAAAGCAGCCTGCTTCGCCTCAGCGTCCTTGGGCACGGGCACATGGTGATAGGGAATGCCATACCATTCGACCAGCTCGCGGAGAGTGTCGTGATTTGAAATGACACAGGGGATATCAATTTTGAGGTCCCCCACCTTCCACCGATGTAGCAGGTAGGCCAGACAGTGATCAAACTTACTGACCAGCAAGACCACGCGCTGACGGTAGGCCACGTTGCGTACTCGCCAATCCATCTCAAACTCCTGAGCCACAGTTTCGAAGCCCTTCTTGAAGGCGTCCAAAGCGGTTTCAGGGCCCGGAAGCACAAAGCCATAGCGCATGAAAAAGTTCCGGCTACGGACATCCTCATACTGGTTGGCTTCAGTAATGTTGCCACCCATGCCCGCGATAAAGGTCGCCACCCGGGCCAGAATACCAACCCGGTCCGGGCAGCTCGCAATCAATCGCAGCTGTTGTTGCTCAGTCTTCATTGAGTCGGTTGTAGGATACAGTTGCACGGATCGGCGTCTGCACATGCCGCTCAACAATGGGTTTACGCGAACCACCGTCTTCCTCGCCCCAAATCACTTCTACTTCCGCACCGTCAGCGACGTCCTCGTCCAGCATCGCGAGCGAGAACCAGCCACCGACATTGGATGTGTATACCGTGTAGGTCGACAAGCCGACCATACGGTCGCCGAGCATCACGCGGTCGAACGGAAGAATGGAGTAATAAGCATTGGGAACTTCCATGTACTTAAAACGATCTCCGTGGCCCAACTGGCTTGCAAAAACCTTGAGCACGTCCTCGTTACTCCAGCGCAGCCACAGCTTACGGCGATGCGGCTGGTTCGCCATCTTTTCGAGCGCTTCGCGGCCAATAAAGTCGTGATCAAATTTGATGTGCTTGCCATAACCAAGGTCCCATGGCGTCTGGTAATAATCCTCGATTTTGTCTGAGTAATAACTGCCACCCAAGGAGGCTTTGGCTTCAAACCCATCACCCCGCAGCCACTCACGGTAAGGCTTCATCTTTTCGCCAGAATAGATGGCCGGCATGGGGGAAGGGATCCAGCCGCTTTCCGGCGAGACGGTTGAGTAGGCACGGCTACCGCCCTGAACCAGACCAAATTTCGGCCCTGCTTTGAGAATGGCTTCCAGTACCACTTCGCGGTCTTCGACCGGGCCGTGCAGTTCGAGGCCACCCATGCGGGACATGTTATGATTTAGCGCGCGGACCTTTTTGCCCGCGATCTTCAAATCGCCGAGATTGAAAAACTTGATTTCAGGAAACTCGCCCTCGTGCACGCTCTTGATAAGGTCCAGAGCGTTGGGTCCCTGAATCTGATAGCGATAGATCAGGCGGGATCCGTCATTGCTGACCGTGCGTTCATCACGGGTGACTTTGACATCGTAGCCACCGGTCTCGGCATGAAAATGCACCCAGTTCGGAACCGAAGGACGCCCAACCACACTGACTTTGGTATCGGTATGCCCAAATAGAATGGCGTCGCCGATAACATAACCATCGTAATTGCAGGCGACGATCTGCTTGGCCTTGTTAGCTCCGAAATTCTTTAGGCTGTTAACCCCCACATCGGACAACAACCGCATCACATCAGGCCCTTCGAAGTAGACGTCCGTCATGTGGAAGGACTGATCGAAGATCACCACACTCTTCTGCCAGGCTTCCTGCTCTTCGCGCCAGTTGGTATACTGTCCGGGGAAGGGAAATTCATAACCACCGGTCGGCGAGTGGCGCAGCATTTCTACCGGGCTTGCGTGGTCTTGCAATTTAGCTTCGAGATTCTTGTATTTTACGGAATTCATGAGTTTGTCCTCAAAGGGGTTTTAAATGATCGATCAATAACTGAGTGAGAAACAGTCGGCCTTCAGTATCGCATATATTCTGAATTTGTCTTGGATAATCCGGCCTCACTTGATTGTATTATCCAGCAATGGATAATCATCCGGTCAGTTTTGGACGGCGCAAGGAACCTGCCAATGTGCAGCTTCCAGAGGGACAGGTACGGGTTATCGAGAGCCATCATGCAGCCGACTTTGAGATGGATTTCGGTCAATGGCCCTTCCACAAGATCTGCTGGGTGGCCGTCGGCCGGGGCCGGTTGGAAAGCCCCGATGGGGCGGTTGATCTCGAGCAAAACCACTTCCTTCTATTGCCTGCCAACTGGGTGCACCGCTTCGCTGACGATCCAAAGCAGCCGCTGACACTGGTCATCCTCTGCGTGTCCGAGGCCTTTTTTGCCAGCACCGAAAACCGCCAATTGGATGCCTTGTGGGACGCAGCCCGCGCCAAGGCCCCCGTTTCCCATGCCAGCCAGGCACGCACCTCCTTTCACCGCAGCAGTCTGATCGAAAACTTTCGCCTGGCCCTACGCGAGCAAGGCAACCGGCGCATGGGATGGGAAACTGCGCTGCGACTTGTGGCCGCCCGGATACTGATAAGTTTCAGCCGCGATTACATTGTACCCTCCCAGCAGCCGGCCCAGTCTTCCCGGCACGCAGTCGAGGGCGCGATCGAATACGTCGACACCCATGTCTACGAATCTCTTCAAATCGACGAGCTAGCCACACGCTGTGACCTCTCGCCCCGCCGCTTCACTGACCTATTCAAACAACAGACCGGTAAAACCTTCAGCGACTACCTCAACCAGAAACGCATCGAATACGCCTGCCAGCGCCTGAAAGAGGCCGGCCACATCCAGTATGCCTGTCACGAGTCCGGCTTCAATGACCTCGCCTACTTTTATCGTGTTTTCAAGAAGGTTATGCGCATGACTCCCGGAGAATACCTGAAACACAGGTAACCCCTGCATTAATGCCAGGTCGCATCTGAAAATTAAAACGCGTAGCGGAGAGACGCAGTTCAGGCTAAAGACTGTTCTCCAA
>JBJHBN010000340.1:0-3891 GCA_050485505.1 Opitutales bacterium
CCGGTAGATCCGGGAAACGGTTCAACAATTCTCGGGCGGCACCCAACTCTTCGACCAGATAGTCATGCGTACGCCGAACTGCAGCTTTTTGGGTCAACAGCTGCAATCTCTCGGAGTGTGACATTTTTCGCATTTCCTGCCAGGCTTTTGCCCGCTCAGCTCCTTCGAATTCCTCGAGGTAATACAAAACCGGCAAAGTCAGTTTGCCACTCTCCAGATCCGTTCCCAAGGTCTTACCCGCCTTTTCTTCGCGGCCAATTATATCGGCCAGATCGTCGTAAATCTGGTAAGCCACTCCGAGTTTCCGGGCAAAGGTCTCGGCTGCATCCACCCAATCTTCGGAGCCCCCTGAAAGGCGGGCACCCAGACGTGCCGAAACAGCAAACAGCTCCGCTGTTTTCAGGTCGATAATGCGCAGGTAGGTCGGCAAGGACAGGTCGCCGTCGCCGCGTGCGAAGGTCTGGCAAATCTCTCCGCTGCAGACCTGGCGGGTAGACTCCGCGACCGCCCGGCAAACTTCCGGTGTCGGATAGTCCGCAGCCAGCTTCAGTGCGTGCGCAAACAAGGCATCGCCCAACAACACCGCACTGTGCGGGCCGTAGCGAGCGGTCACCGTTTCCACTTGGTGGCGCAGATCCGCATCATCCAGAATATCGTCGTGTACCAAGGTCGCCAGATGCACCAATTCGACAATAGCCGCCGCGCGCACCAGTTCGGGACTCGCTTCTGCTTGACCCAGATAACCACTCAAAAAGACCAGCACCGGGCGGATTTTCTTCCCGCTGTGTCCCAGAGTGAATTCCACCAGGGGTTGAACCTCCGGCTCAAAGGCTTCAATCTGGGATTGCAGGTAATCCTCCAGCTGCTCAAGGTGGCCTGCCACAGGCTCGAGAATTTCAGCGGCATTCACGTCGGAAGCCAAATTGTTGTACGGGTCGCTCAATGACATAATGGGGGGAGTTGCTCAGCAAGGTAGGTGTTGGTGAAAGAAAATCAAGCGCCGACGCCGACAAGGCGCTCAGCGCTTGACCTGAATTGAGGGGCCGATTGTCTCAAACAACACCGATGCAAGACCATCCCGCCGTAATCCTCGCGCTCTTTGCCGCAGTCTGTTACCTCGCCTGGCTCTGGTGGCAAGACTACCGCTCCTGGCGCTCCGGCAAGCCGAACCCGAAAGCCTTTCCAGGCGCCACTGGAGTGCGAACTTCACTGATACTTCTCGGCGTGATCGGCGCCCTGCTGCTGGTCGGGCTCGAAACCGCCGGCGAATACGCCCTCGGGGTCAGTGCCCAGCAAAGCCAAATCAGCGCCCTCTTTCTGCTGGCGATGCTCGGCGCCGGATTTATCGAGGAGCTGATATTTCGCGGCTATTTGTATTACGATCGCAAAGGCCCGGCCATGCTCTGGGCCAGCGTCATTTTCTTCTCATTGGTCTTTGCCCTGATTCACACCCAGTACTACACCGAGGTCCCGGAAGGCGCTGCCTGGCACGCATTCGAGTTCCGTATCACGCCCCAGTCAAGCTGGACCCTCTGCATTCTCTTCCTCAACTCTGTATGGTTCTACGCCCTGCGCTTCGGATTTGGTAACCAGCATCAGTCCCTACTCCCATGTATCGCCGCCCACATTGCCAGCAATATCGGTGTATTTGCCGTCAAGCTCACACAAGGACATGTCACAGGCTGGTGGTAAGCAGGCACCGGCTATCGCAAAGACTGCAAGAAGCTTTCCATGCAGTGAAAAGATTTTTCTACCAAAAACTCAGAAACCAAAGAATAGCCGGGAGCCCCTCAAGCCCCAATCACCTTTTCCAGCAGCTCGGCATCTTCCGGTGTGTCGACACCAATACCAGCATGCTCGGTAAGCCCAACGGCAATGCTTGCACCGTTTTCCAGAGCGCGGAGTTGCTCCAACCGCTCCAGGCCTTCGAGCCTCCCGGCCGGCCACTGCTGAAATTCATGCAGGAAATCGGCCGTGTATGCGTAGAGTCCCAGGTGCAATAGGGCTTTACCAACGGCAAAGCCATCCGCCTCACCGCGCTGGTGAGGAATCGGTGAGCGCGAAAAATACAGAGCCCTGCCCTCGCGGTCGCAGACCACCTTGACCCGGTTCGGGTTGACAAAATCCGCCCGTTCCCGGATCGGCCTCGCCAAAGTCGCCATGGCAACTCCGGACTGGATCAGGCGATCCAGAGTACGTATCTGTTCCCCGGTCACGAGAGGTTCGTCGGCTTGGACATTGATCACAAAGTCGGCGGCGATTTCCCGATTAGCCTGGGCGATGCGGTCGGTGCCGCTGGCAAGCTCCGGATCGGTCGCGATCGTCTGAAACCCGGCAGATTCGAGCACCTCTGTCAGTTCGGTCTCTGCCACAGCGAAATAAAGCGGAATCTCCGGCACCTCGCTACGCACCCGTTCGGCCGTCCACAAAATCAGCGGCTTACCCCTTACAGGATGCAGCAACTTACGCGGAAATCGCTGTGAAGCCAGACGGGCAGGCACGATGATGGCATGATTAGGCATCCCGCTATGAAGCAACACATAAAGTCCGATGACAAGTGGAAGATTTATAGCAAGTCCACAAGGTGGGGAATGGATTCCGCAGCCCCTTCTTTGCCAACACAAAGAGCTGCAGCTTGCACTGCTCGGCGCAAGGCGTCCTCCGCAGCCAAACCTCCGATAATTCCAGCGGCCAGAAAACCGATAAAGGTATCTCCTGCAGCCGTTGTGTCCAAAACTTTCACTTTCTCTGCAGGCAGGCGGTAGCGCTTGCCCTCAATGCGGGCCAGGACTCCGGAGCCCCCCAGAGTTAAAATAACATTCATCCCCCTGTAGGATTCCTCCAGAACCTCTGCAATGATTTCCGGTTCACTGCTGCCACTCAGTTGGGCACCTTCAGTTTCATTGACGACCAACCAGTCTACCAGATCTAACGGAAAGTTCACCACATCGCAGCTCATCGGAGCCGGATTGAACCAGATCGACATACCGCGTTCGCGCGCGCACCTCAGAGCAGCCGCAACTCCACTTGTCTCGTTCTGGCAGAGAAAATGATCCCTTGGAGTGAAGTCTTTAAAAAACCCCTCCAAATCTTCCGTGCGAATACTGCAGTTCGCCCCCGCAAACAGGACTATGGCATTCTCCCCTTTTTCATCGACCTGGATAATCGCATGCCCGGTCGCTACCTGCACTCTACGCACTCCCCCGACATCAACTCCTTCGGATTGCAGGTGATCCAACAATGCGGATCCCTCAGGCCCAACGGCACCGGCGTGCCATACCTGTGCACCAGCCCGGGCCAGGGCAATACTTTGATTATAACCCTTCCCTCCAAAACCAAGGCTGTAGCTGTCGCTCGCCAAGGTCTCTCCTGGCCGCACAAAATGCGGAACGCGATAAACGTGATCCAGATTGATTGAACCAAAATTCAGGATCCGGGACATGACAATAGCGGTAGTATCCGGGTAGCCTGCGCGGGGTCAATTGGATTGGCGCGCGCGGTTGAAGAAGTCACGAAAAATCGCATCCCGATCCAGTTCGGTAACGACCGATATCTCCGGCCGACCAGGCTCCTCAGCCCAGCAGAGGTCTTCGGTAATCACGGGTGCCGGCCGTTGTGAGACCTTGAAAGGCCTCGGATCCAGCACGTAGGCGCTCGCCGACAAGTCCCACAAGCGTTTTGACCAGCCTTCGACATTGTCCGTGTAAGAATGCACTATGGATGTCAGGTATGCGCCGAGCTTGCTGTGTGGCGCCAGCAAGGCATCCAACTCATAGACGGTCGTTTGCATATGGGAAGCCACCCCCATGCAGGGGATTTGCAGCATTGGAACTTTACCACTCAAGACCAGACGGGACGCATGCGGATCCTGACGCATATTGAATTCACGGG
>JBJHBN010000341.1:0-3882 GCA_050485505.1 Opitutales bacterium
GCTACCGCCAGGCCTATCTGGTGGAACAAGCCTGCCAGTTGCTGCAGGATCCGCAGTTACGGGATCACGAAATCGCCGAGCGACTCGGCTTCCACGATGCCGCTCACTTTTCGAAATTCTTCAAGGCCAGCTGCGGTCAGACACCCAGCAGCTTCCGTCGTGGTCAGCCGATCGAAAGGGTTCCGGTAGCAAGGCGCCTCATCGCCCACCAACCGAAAAGGGTATAGGAATCCGCACCCAGCAGGACACGGGCTTGCCATCGCGCTCTCCAGGCTGGAAGCGCCAGCGGCGCACAGCAGTAACCGCAGGTTGCTCAAAGCCTGGATGATCCGAGCTTTCAACCGAAATCCGACTTGTCGTCCCGTCGCTTGCGACAACAAATTTCAAAACAACCGTGCCTCCCACTCGAGCCCTTTGTAATTCAACCGGATACACTGGGGTGACTTGCGAAATCGGACGCGGTTGGCGGGTGAGATCTGCAAGCTCGAAGATAATCTCGTCCAACTGAGCTCCCATATTCCAGACTGGGATCGTAAAATCCGAACGCGCAAAGCCACTCAGGTCAGTGTTTATGGACATGGCAATTTGCTCAAGTGTCGGCGGCTGACGGGGAGTTTCAACATCCTTAATGTCCTCTTTTACGTCCTCCTCAGGTGGCGGCAAGACTTCATCGACCAAGGTTGGGGGGCGCAATTCCGCCATCTCAACCCGGTGCATGCTCGGGTTCCAGAAGCTGTCAATGAGCTGACTGAGAGGCAAGGCCAGCAATACAAATACGGCAAAAATCAATCCGGTCCCAATCGATATCGGGAATTCACGCCGCAATTGGGGTATTTCACGCGGGTCGGGTGCTTTGTTAGCCATAGGTTCCTCCAGTTTCTTTCTTAAAAGTAAATCAGATTCCAGTAAAAGTCGAGCGCAATCTACGCCTCGAAACAGCAAATCCGGAGCCGACGGTCGCTTTGCACACTTCGCTGTAAGATCGTCCAGTTTTTCCTCGCAATCGTCTATTTTCTCTGGCCCCGGAATCGGATAAGGTGTTTAGAACAATCCATTCCCATGTCACAACTACCTGAACCGAAACTGAAGATCGACCTGAATGCCGTAAATTCGGATATTCAATCGGGACACTTGAAACTCGGCGGAACAAGTCCAAAAGGGATTGAGATTCGGGCAAACAGCCGCCACCTGACTCTGGACGGTGCCCCTTGGTTTCCGGTGATGGGCGAGTTCCACTTTACCCGCTACCCTCATAGCCATTGGGAAGAAGCCTTGCTCAAGATGAAGGCGGGTGGAGTCAATGTTGTTGCCACCTATATTTTCTGGATTCACCACGAGGAAATTGAGGGGGAATGGGAATGGTCTGGAAACCACGACCTGCGTGCTTTTATCGAACTTTGTGGAAAACATGATCTGTACGCCTGGCCTCGCATTGGCCCTTGGGCGCACGGCGAGGTGCGCAATGGCGGTTACCCGGATTGGCTGCTGAAAAAATGCGGTGCACAGAATGTGCGGCGTGACACAGAGCCCTACCTCAGCCAAGTCCGGAAATTCTATGCGCAAATAGCAATGCAACTGGACGGCCTGCTATGGAAACAAGGAGGACCCATCATCGGCACTCAGCTCGACAACGAACTGACCGACAACCCCTCGCACATCGTCACACTTAAGAAACTCGCCATCGATGCGGGCATTGATGTTCCGCTCTACACCATGACCGGCTGGATGAATGCCCGCATCCCGGAGGACGAAGTCATTCCAGTGTTCGGCGGTTACGCAGATGCATTCTGGAGCGAACAATCTGACTCCTGGGCTCGCGAATGCCGCAGAAACTATGTTTTCAGCACAGAACGCGACGACACTAATATCGGCGTCGATGTCAGCACGGTGCACCAGAATGGAGGCGCCTCTTCGGCAAAAGGTCAAATCACACCGACCTCTCTTGAACGCTATCCCTACGGAACCTGTGAAGTCGGTGGCGGCATGCAAGTGAGCTACCGGCGGCGTGCCGTGATCGAAGCCGATGACATTGCCGCCCTGGCCCTCTGCAAACTCGGCAGCGGCAGCAACCTGCAAGGCTATTACATGTATCACGGCGGCGTGAATCCCGCTGGAAAACGGACGACCTTACAGGAGTCTCGCACAACCGGCTATCCCAATGAAATGCCGATCAAAAACTACGATTTCCAGGCTCCACTCAGGGCCTATGGCCAGCGCAATGAAAGCTACCACACTTTGCGTCTTCAGCACTTGTTTCTAGCGGATTTTGGCGTGCAATTGGCAACCCTTCCGCCTGTGCTCCCCGACTTGCAACCGATAAGCCTGGACGACAGCGAGACGCTGCGCTGGAGTGTAAGGTCGGATGGCAAACAGGGATTTGTGTTCGTTAACAATTACCAGCGCATCGAATCTCTACCCAAGCGTAATGATGTCCAATTTGAGCTCACACTGAAGGGTAAGATGGGATTGCTCAAGATTCCACAAGAACCGCTGAACATCCCCGGTCAATGCTACTTCTTCTGGCCTTTCAACTGGGACATCGGAGGCGTCCGTTTGACCTACGCGACCGCTCAACCAGTTTGCCGCGTAGGCGATACCTTCGTTTTTGTGGAAATCGAGGGCATCGAAGCGGAGTTTAAGTTTGATTCGGACACTCTCGCGGGCCCCAGCCGGGTCAATCTGGACCTTCAAAGCGGGCCGGATTCTGGCGTCCCACGCATTGTCGAAATAGAAGGGAAGGACAAACAAAAGGTAAAGATCCTCCTGCTCAAGCCGACCGAAGTGCGCAAGGTCTGGAAAGCCAACATTTGGGGCAAAGACCATCTCTTTCTTTCCGAAGCTGGTCTGATCTTCGATGGAGACACCCTTCGTCTGCAATCCACGGAGCGGTCTAAACTTTCCTGTGCAATCTATCCAACCCCAACTGCCAAGCTGCAGACTGTGACAAGGCCGGAAGACGCATTCACCCGCTTGACCCCACAACCTCCAACTGACTGCCAGATCGACTTGGAATGGCAACAAATCCAGCAAGCTCAATCGCCTGCAGCTCCCGTGCACCGCGATGCACAAGGGGTTCCGCTCGCGCCAGATGACGCCGACTTCGCGCGTGCGGCGATCTGGCATTTAAAGATCCCTTTGGTAAAGAGCATCCTGGATAAGAAGGAGATAAGCGAAGTGTTTTTACAAATCCACTACACGGGAGATGTGGCCCGCGCCTATCTGGGCGATGAGTTGATCGACGATGACTTTTACTTTGGTCGCACTTGGGAAATCGGGCTTAGCCGATTCGACCCCGAACTACTGGAGAAAGGCATCACCCTGAAAATACTTCCCTTGCGAGAAGATGCACCCGTTTACATTCCTGCGGACCGGTGGCCCCGGATGGAAGCCAAAGGTGAGTCGGTCGGAATTCACTCGATCAGCGTACAAGTGGAATACGAGCTAACCCTTAAACCCTGAAAATAGCGCCCAGCTTCTTGCCGAGCAACGCACTCGCTCCAATGATCGTCACCGCCAGAAACGCCATTGCCCAAACACCGAGAGCACTTGCGATAAAGCGGCCATCACCGAGAAAAAGCATCAGTTCATAAATAGCTTTGGTAATCGGGTAATACTCCGCTTTCTGAGCCAGGATCAGCGAATCTGAGACCTCCAGCATGGACTGTGAAAACGCCAGCAAGGCGCCAGCCAGCAGATTTGCGAAGATCAATGGCAGGGTAATTCTCCAGATCACTTTGGTGGGTCGGGCTCCCAGATTCTGCGCAGCTTCCTCATAAGCCACACTGCTGGTTTGCAACCCTGCAACCGCCGAGCGAACGACAAAGGGCCGCTTACGCACAGCAGAGGCAATAAGCAGCAAGGTCGTCGGATTCTCAACGGCAT
>JBJHBN010000342.1:0-3875 GCA_050485505.1 Opitutales bacterium
CCTGTTGCCAACCCCATTGACCAGAAGTGGCTCCCCAATGATGTCCAGAAGCGTCATCCGCGGATTGAGGGACGAAAACGGATCCTGGAAGATCATCTGCATTTCTCGGCGGATAGGCCGGAGCTGCGTGCGATTGGCCCGTGCCAGATCCAGAACGCGCCCATCCTTCTGATGGAATAGCATCTCTCCCGAGGATGGTGGCATTGCACGCAGAATGCAGCGTGATGTGGTGGTCTTGCCGCAACCGCTCTCCCCCACAAGCGAGAGCGTTTCACCGGTGCGAACTGTGAAGCTCACGTCATCGACAGCGCGTACCTGACCGACCTCGCGGCGCAGGAAACCCTTCTTGATCGGGAAGAACTTTTTCAGATTGTTCACCTCGAGGATTGTTTCCCCGGTGTCGTGCGTATCGCCGGATGGGATCGTGACCTGTTGATTTGCGCTCACTGACTGGCGTCCTTTCCGGCCGTAACCTTTTCTCGTTCGATCGGAACTGCTCCTTCTGTGTAGAGGAAGCACCGTACTTGTTGCCCAGTTGGGCTTACGACAGTCTCTGGCTGCGCGACGTCGCAGGTTCCAGGCATGAAGTCCGGACACCGGGGATGGAATGGGCAGCCGGCAGGCCGATTGTATGGATGCGGGATAGATCCGGAGATCGTGGGCAGCTCAACCTTGGAAGGTTGATAGATATTCGGGATCGACTGGAGCAGCGCCCGCGTATAGGGATGCTTCGGTTCGTAGAAGATCTCGTCTACGGTGCCTTTCTCGGCGACCTGTCCGAGGTACATCACCACCACGTCGTCGGCCATCTCGGCAATAACGCCCAGATTGTGGGTGATCAGCATGATCGCCATACCGTTTTGCTCCTGGAGGTCCTGAAGAAGCTCCAGAATCTGGGATTGGGTGGTCACATCGAGCGCAGTCGTCGGCTCATCTGCAATCAACAACTCGGGTTCACAAGCAAGAGCCATGGCAATGACCACCCGTTGCCGCATTCCGCCAGAAAACTCATGCGGATACTGTCGCATTCGTTCCTCAGCCTGATTGATACCGACCTTGCGGAGCATTTCCACCGCAATTCGTCGGGCCGCCTCGCGGTTGGTGGTTCGGTGCAAAAGGATGGCCTCCGTGATCTGGTTGCCAATCGTATGCACCGGGCTAAGAGCCGTCATGGGCTCCTGAAAGATCATGCTGATTAAACCACCGCGCACGTGATAAAGGCGCTCATCCTTGTCGTCCATCTCGCCAATATCCAGCGCGGGTTCATTGGCAGGAAAGAGCTTCATCCGACCGCCGGTGATCTCACCCGGCGGCTGGATGAGCCTAAGAAGGGAAAAACTGGTGACAGATTTTCCACTCCCGGATTCTCCCACCAAAGCTACGCATTTTCCCCGTGGGATCTGAAAAGAAACGCCCTTTACGGCATCGACCCTTCCTTCTTCCGTCCTGAACGAGACGGCGAGATTTTCAACTTCAAGAACATTGGGATTCAATTCGGGCATAGGGTCGATCAGAAGATAAGGGCGGAAACGTCAACTGACGGCCCGGCGATTAAACCTGCGGCGAATCACACAACCGGCCAATGCAAGAAAGCCAAAGATCGCAGCATAGGTCGAAGGCTCTGGAATAGCAACACCGATGGAATTAGCGCCATACTGCAACATGTAACCATCCGGAAAGTTGAATACATGAGCGAATTCACCGAAGATCTCTCCACTGACATTGATCAGTTCATAAAACGCAGCACCGGTACCAGTCATGGAATCCACATTGAAAGTGATTCCGGAATAATCTGAAGTCAGATCCAGATTCCCATCAATCATAAGCAAGTCACTGGTCACATCGTTCATGTCAACATGATACAAAGCTAGCGCACCGTCGGCACCGACAAAGGAAACATTACTCTGCAGAGTCAATGTGCCAATCGTGCCGATATCGCCACCGGTTATAAGTGCTCCGGAAGAAGCAACGGCGTTCCCTGAGCGATCATACATCTCTCCTCCAATGACCACTCCGTCGGGATGCGCACTCATAAAAGTTCCAGTCCCGCCGAGGGTTGCGGTGCTCCCCAAGGCATATGAACCTGCAGTTCCTACACTCAGCCGATTACCGGTTGCACTAGCACTTCCAACTACAGTATCAATTAACAGGGTGCCTCCAAAAACTCTCGTGTCGCCAACATAATCCTTAGCTACCCCTGAGAGTCTGAGAGTTCCCGATCCACTTTTAAGGATCCTGGCTCCACCCTGTTCGTTCTCCTGATTGATGGTACCAGTCACATCGAAATCACCAGCACCATAAAATCCAAATGTTCGCGATGAACTGCCCATCTGGTTAACCAAGTTATTTAAGGTCAGTTGGCCTGCTTCAGAAAGAAGAACAACTCCATCACCACCGGATTGACTTATTGTGATGTCTCCATTTATACTATTGTTCCCTGACTGATTGATTACGTGAGGGCTGAATGCATGTCCGGATGCAGGAAACTCGTGATTGACCAAACGACTTTCCCGGGTATCAACCCGAACATCGATAGTCACGTTATTACTTAATACGAGCCGGTTCTGTTGAGCCCCAAGAAGACCCCAGATCCTAATCATTTCACTGCTGTTAACTGCTGCCCCATCAGTGATATGCAATGACGTTTGTCCAGCCACACCCTGATCTCCGACTTGAATCATACCAGTAAAGCTATTTGAACCATTCAGCAACCAAGAGCTGCCAGTCGAGATTCTAAGTCCACCCGAGCCAAGATTGAGCGATCCGCTAACAACGTTCGTTACCGAGGATCCACCGGTCCCACCAAGGGTCAAGTTTTCACCACTACCAGCAATATCTCCACTGAATGTTAGAGATCGTTGGCTCGAGTCATTCAAAAAGGAATAAGCCCCAAGCAATTCAAAATCGTTACTGAACACAATATCGCCACCACCACCAGAAGCAACGGACACTGCACCGCCGCTGGTCAGGCGCAACAGGCCACCGTCGAAAGTGTATGCACTCCCGTCAGCCAGAAACTCAAGGTATTGCAGATTACGGTTGGCGTCAATGGTGACCGTTCCAGCTCCGTTGTCGGCAAAAGAGGCTGTGTCCGTATTGTCAGTAGTTCCAACAGAGCCAGGCAGCAAAGGATCCGAGCTCCAAAGAGTTTCATTTTCCCAGATGCCGCTGCCACCCAACCAGGTGCCGTCTTCTGCGTGAAGGTTAAATCCAAATCCCAAGGCCATGCCAGCCAATGCAGTCAACGACAGTTTGCCAACCTTCAGGGGTAAATAGGTTCTTGATTCTGCTTTCATAACTTAGTTTTTAATAGTTAGACAGTTAAGTGTTCCGGTAGAAACACGAAGGAGTTGCAATTTAAGTTACATTTTGTTTTGATTATAACAACATAATTTAACGAGTTAACCGCAATTTCGTTAAAGACTGTTTTCTCCAAAAAAGGATCAAAGCAACCGCCAACCTTCAACATACGATCCCATTCCCCAGCGCAGGCTCCGGTATGCTTCAGCCGCTTCAGGCACATTGCTATCAGGATGAAGGCGGGTTTCTTCCCAGGCATTGAAATAGCAATCGTATAGGACCTGACCGGGCCCGCTACCGGCATTATCCCTCATAAACTCATTCATTTTAAGGATGAAAAACGGGTTGTCCTGCATCTGCCCTGGGTGTGTACCCCATTCCGGAAAAGCGAGTGGTTTGCCGCGCTCCTCCGCATAAGCTCTCCAGGCCCCGATTCCGTAGGGACCACCCGCACGGGTCGCATAGTATTGAGAGTCCCAATCCTGCTGGGTAAAATAGCTGGGGTACATGTCATAGTAGTCGACCCCAATCACATCGACGTATTCATCACCGGGCCAGAAATCGTCGGGATGCAT
>JBJHBN010000343.1:0-3873 GCA_050485505.1 Opitutales bacterium
GAGAAGTACCAGCCAAACCGAATCTCACGCACTTCACCAAAATGTGGATCCTCCACCACGGGAAAGTCGCTGCCTTCAATCGCCGAAAAGATATGAATCTCCCGACCCTCTGCTTCCGGATTTGGGCTGAGAAAAAGTTGTGTACTTTCCTCTTGCCAGCGTTTTGTCCAATCCGGCTCGATTTCGTTGAGAACGAGATTCCATGCCGGATCAATCGTCCAGCCAAAGCTTGTTGAATAAGGGCCGCTGCCACGGGTTTTGATGCGGTGTTCGAGGCCTTCCATGGACACCATTGGCGAAGCCAGAAAGCTCAATTTTTCAGGGATACCTTCAGCAACGGCGGCCTTGACCTCCTGTCGAATCCACTGGTACTCGTAGGCCGATGGGCGTATCAGGTTTTGATTAATAACAAATGCTGTGCTGACCGGAAGGCCAACTATCATGATTGCGGCATAGGACCGCTGAGCCCCATTTAACAGGCCGATCTTGTGTCGCCTGAGAACCTCCAGTCCGAAGACTGTCAGGACGGCAAAAAAGCCATATACGGGTAGCAGGGCTTGGGCTGGCTGATATCCGATCAGAGTTATTGCGCCGACGGATGGGCCGGCAGCCAAGAGGACGGCGAGCAAACGACGCGCAATGATCGCCAGGTCGCCGGTGAATAACATTGCCAGTCCCAACAGGACCAGTCCGGCCTGAAGCATGAAGCCGACGGCTCCTGGAATAGCTCCAAAGGACCAAAGCCATCCGCTCAACGGCGTGTAAACAACCTGATTCCAAATCAGGGCAAGTTTCTCCAGACTCAGGCTGAATTGGGCGGCATCTGTGTAGAATGCGTAACCCCAATTGGGTACTACCCATTTCCAGTAGAACAGGGTATAGATCGCCGATGAGAGGGTGAAGACCGCGAATGCCGCCACCGTGGGTTGGCAGTGTCGCCAGCCTCTTTCTATTTCGCGCCAGCTGAGCACCATAACGATCAATGGGAAAAAGCCGGAAGACGTTTGGTAAAGTGTCATCAAGGCGAATACATCAATGAGCGCCGCGGACAGAATTACTGTCCGGAGCTTCATGGAGGTGGTTCCGTGCCAGAGGTAATAGAATGCCAATCCGGTCCACACAGCCAAAGTATTGGCCAGCACGATATTGAATGCGGCTGTCCAGGATACGATTAAGCCGCTGACCGGGCTCAGGCAAATCAGGACTGTGCCAGCCAATGCGTTCATTGGATGCACTCCTGCCCTGCGCAGGGCATAGTAGAAAACGCTACCCAGGGCGACGTTCAGGAGGACAGCGGCCAGCCGAATCCAGAACAATCCTTCGACCGAGCCTGCCAAGGCGAACAAATAGGGATAGGCTAAAGCCCAAAGGACCCGTCCAAGGCTCCAAACGAAGTTATTTCCAATACCTGTGGCGGATTCATTAAGGCTCGACCACAGGTAAACGTAATCATCGGTGATCGCGAAGATCGTTCCAAGGGTTGGAAGAAAGGCGAAGAGGCAAAACCCAAGAATCAGGGCATAAGGGCCGTAGCCACGCAATCTATCTGTTAATTGGGGACTGAAAGGATTCATTGGGCGGAGAAGTGGGTATACTGAATGGAGAATTATGTCCAGTTCTCTTCCTTAAGCCAGGGAATTGGAGATATTTTATATTTAATTATTGCATGATTTTGTATAATGTAAAAAACGTTATTAATGATTGATTCCCATAGAGCGCGGATGATTCTGAGTGCCTTGCCGCAATTTGGCCCGGTGAGTATTGGCCGCTTGGCTGAGGTTTATGCGGGGCGTCTGGAGGATGTCTTCGGGGCTTCGGAAGAAGAGCTGTCTCTGGTGTTGTCGCCGGAGAAGGTGAAGGCGCTGCGTCAATGGCAGCGTACGTTTGACATGGATCGTGAGCGGGTGCTGCTGGAGCGTTATGAAGCTGAATACAGGATTCCTGATGATGCGAACTATCCGGAAGGCTTGCAGAAGATGGCCGATCCGCCGGTTGGATTGTATGTGCGGGGATCAGACGCTGTGGTGGAAAATGCCATAGCGATTGTTGGCACGCGGCATGTGAGCCAATATGGCCGGAAGTGGACGCGGGCCTTTGCCCAGGAGCTGGCGGCTGCCGGTTTTGTTATTGTCAGCGGTCTGGCTCGGGGGGTCGACACCGAGGCGCATCGGGCAGTGCTGGAGGCGGGCGGACAGACGGCGGCGGTGCTGGGCAGTGGTCTGGACCAGCTGTATCCGCCGGAGAACCGGGAATTGGCCGACGCGATCGCCGCCAGCGCTGGGGTCTGGACTGAGTTTTATTTTGGCCGTAAAGCCGACCGCCAGACCTTTCCCCAGCGCAACAGAATCGTGGCCGGCATGTGTCGGGCGACTGTTGTGATTGAGTCCGGTGAACGCGGGGGCAGCCTGATCACGGCCCGATTTACGATGGAGCAGGGGAAAACGGTTTTTGCGCTGCCGGGCCGGGTGGACAGTCCTACTTCGGTGGGTTGTCACCGCCTGATTCAGGACGGCGCGTCTCTGGTCACTTCGGTGGACGATGTGCTGCAAGCCATGAATTACGAGAAACACCAATTGTCGTTGAGTCTGGAGCGGCCTGCCCGTGGCCGGGAGCCGGATCCGAGCCTGAAGCTGAGCCCGGAGGAATGGGCGGTTTTGAAGACCTTGGAGGAGGGTGAATTCAAGCACGCTGATCAAATCTGCGATGAATGCGGCTTGCAGACCCATGCGGTGGCGACTGCGTTGATGCTGCTGGAAATAAAGGGCCTTGTATCCAAGCACTTGGATGGTTGTTACGAGCGGGCGTATTGACGCTAGCGGCGGAAGCTGCACAATCGGGCAAGGTTTCGATTATGGCGGTAACCGTACAACTGGCGTCGCGCATGCAGCGTTTCCTGGACCGGGCTCGCTGGGGCTGGGCGCAGCCAGAAGTCTATGCCCTGGTCGGTAAAGCAGGCACAGGCAAGAGCTTCCGAGCGGCGTTGCTGGCGCATCGGTATGGCATTGAGAACATTGTTGATGACGGACTTTTGATACGAGCGGGTAAGATCGTTGCCGGGCAATCGGCCAAGCGGGAAAGCAGCTTTTTGGCGGCAACTCGGACGGCTTGTTTCCTCAATGCTGAACATCGAATGCAAGTGAGGGAAGCCCTTCGGGATCATAAGATTCAACGCATTCTTTTGCTGGGGACGAGTGACCACATGCTACGGAACAATTGCATCGCCCTCGGCCTACCCATGCCAAAAAAGACCGTTCGCATCGAAGACATTGCCACCCGGGAGGAAATTGCGACGGCCATTCAGGACCGCTCGCAGCATGGACGACATGTCATCCCCCTGCCCGCGATTGAGGTCCGGGGAAGTTACCCGAAGATTTTTGCTGAGTCCTTCAACGTCTGGCTGCACCGGGGCTGGAACTGGATGGGCAGGGGCAAGCGCGAGGCAGTGGAGAAGACCATCGTGCGCCCCGAATACTCCAACAAAGGCAGCGTCAGCATCGGTGAGGCCGCCCTCAGTCAGATGGTTTTGCACTGTGTTGCTGAAATTGCCCCTGAAATAACTGTGGCTAAAATCCGCATTCGCCAACGCAAAGAAGGCTGCGAGCTGCGGGTTGTGCTGACCGTGCCCCTCGGCCACAAACTCCCCATGACTTTGCATCAGCTGCGTGAATTGATGGTCGCCGAAATAGAGGGTTACACCGGGATCTGGATCTCCCGCCTGGACTTGTCCGTGGGATCACTCAAGGACGACGGTTCAGGCTGAAGCCTGTGCTCCAACGGGATGATCTGAAGGTTGTTGGAGCCCGGCCTTCAGGCCGAAGAGCAGGGCCTGAGCTGCGGGTGTTCCGGCTTGGGTGCTGGGTTCAGGCTAAAGAC
>JBJHBN010000344.1:0-3868 GCA_050485505.1 Opitutales bacterium
GTCCTGGGCAAGGCAATATCAACCAATATCCACACGTTTTTTCCGGACCACCAGGTCCCCCCTCCCAAGGGTTGGGCATTCGATTTACTTCAGAATCTTCTCCGCGCTTCGCGGTGAAGAAGCTCAAAGGCCAATGCCAACAAGGGCCGGTCAACCCGTTCCTTCCGCAGGTCAGCCGTAGCCGCGATCGCCCCGAGCGCGGAATATTTGATCTTCCGGTCACCTACTTCCGCATCGGGATGGATGCGGCTACGGTTGCTCGGTCGGCCAAAGAATCGATTTCGATCCCGATTTGGACCTTGGGTTTGGTTGTTTGTCGGAAGCTTCGCTACCCTCCCAATCTTTTCTCTGCGGCCTCTGCGGCCTCTGCGCGAGATCCATTGCCAGACTTCCGCAGGTCAGCCGCAGCCGCAATAGCCCCGAGCAGTAGGCTTTGTGAGCTTTGTGCCTTTGTGAGAGCCCCTCTGCCGCAAACGATTTTGTCAATATTTGCACACTGGGGTCAATGCTCGTATTCCGTAAAAAACCAGCAAAAAAAATACAATCTCTTGTTTACCAGATCGTTACGAATCAAACACTGTCCTTCCGGCCTTCGGTCTATCACACAAAACGAGCAGGAAGGTTTTAAGGGGAGGAGAGATAAAGGAGAGGTGGAGAGGCCTTAATATGCGCTTAATGAGTATATTTTATTGCAATGAATCACAGATCGCGCTTTGGTTCGACAGTGGAATTCGAATGGGACCCAGAGAAAGCAAGGGACAATCTGGAAAAGCATGGGGTGTCTTTTGAACAAGCACGAAACGCCTTCGCGGATCCTCATCGAACGATTGAAATGGATACAAGCCATAGTCAGGAAGAACCAAGATTTTTCTGCTACGGGAAAGTGAACGGGCGGATTCTAACCGTCCGCTTTACCCCCCGAAGTGGTAATATCCGTATTTTTGGTGCTGCCTACTGGCGGAAAGGGAAGAAACGATATGAAAAGAAAACCTGAGTTCACAAAAGAAGGGTACCAGAAAAACCTCAAAGACATCGCTAACGAACCTTTGCCCGGAGAGAATGCGAAACCAATTTCGAAGGAACTGGAGGAACAGCTTGGCATACCTTCGCCGGAGGAGGTTTTACAAGCGCTGCGCTCGAAACCAGCACGAGGCACCCCCAGCCGAACGGAAAACGCCCTCCCCGCCCGCAAGAGACTGCGCATGAATCAGCAGGATTTTGCTAGGTTGATTGGCACCAGCCCAGCCGCTGTCCGCAACTGGGAGCAAGGCCGCACTCGCATTCCCCGTATGGCCCGGAAACTTATGCATGTCGTAGAGCGACATCCAGATATTCTTTCCGACCTTTCCGAGGCAGACAACAAACGATAAACCAATCACGATACGGGCGACGAGGTGGACAAAAAGCGTTCGACGCTGCATGCGCCGAGTGGTTCGATATCAATCCTCAACGCGGATCTCTGGTGTCCCGGACATTCAGGACATATAGAGAGCGCTCCCCGTCATATTCTTCCTCAAAAACGTCCATAAAGAATGTTCTGCTGTCCAGTCGAAACGAGAAGGTTAAGCCAACATTGTATGTCTCGTCCATAGCAACTTCACTCCACTCCCTCCATTCAATTTCAGCAGCCTGAAGCATTTCCGAAAGCGGCTTCTTCCAGTCCTCTTTAATTCTTTCTTTCCCTGCGTTCTCTATGGTCAAAGGACTGGTTAGCGCAAAGGCCCCGTCGAAATCCATATCCCTGCACAAGTCTATGTAGTCTTTGGCTGTTGCCCTGTATTCGGCTTCACGGGCTTTAACGCCGGCGACAAGAAACTGGGCCATCTGTTCCCGTGAACCCGTGAAGCATCCAGAGACAAGAACAGCGAGTGAAATAAGGAGTATTGATTTCATCTCGTTATCAAATGGTATTCTTGGATACCGTTGTAAACGATGCGATACAAGACGGTCTCCTCACAGTTCATAATACCCCTCGGCTTTGAGGGCTTCAGCTTCCTCTCGGATCTCATCGTTGAGATACCGGTTCCAGCCTGCATCCAGGTAACCTTCATCGATCAGATAGTCCACAACCCGCATGTACCAACTGAACTCGTCACTCCTCGGGTCGTGCATCACCGCAATCCCGCGATGGCGGTTGACCTCGAGTGTCTCTATTAGTGACGAAGGTCCCTGAAGGCCAGTCTTTCGGGACTGTTCTGGGTCTGCACCTTTTTGCAATAAATAGTAAACTATATGGTATCTTTGTCCCCCCCAATTGAGCCTGTGCGGCTGGTGCCGGTTCTAGACGGAGATCCACACCTGGTTCAACCAGAATTTTCACATTCTCAAAATGGCTGACATAGATTGCATGATTAAGAGGCCCCCAAATGGAATTGCCTACTTCCGGCTTTGCATTCGGATCGGCACCGTGTTCTAAAGCCATTTTGAGGTAACGCGTATCTTTCAATACGGCAGCAATTGACGTCACAGTCATTGAGTAGGTCCTATTGGGAAGGTTTGCCGCATCATCTGGAGAGGCACCTTGCTCCAGCAGGATGCGAAACCCATCCAAATTGCGCTTGGCAATGGCCCAAATGAGCGGGCGCATGCCCTCTGCCCCTTCTTTAGTTCACATCCGCACCATCCTCTATGGCCTGCAGTATCCGTGCCTCATCTCCACGGGCCACTGCTCGCGCCAGCTCCACCTGAACCGGATCCTCAAAATAATTCGGTGCACGCATAAACATCAGCGCCTGCCGAGCAGCAAAGCCGCCCACCGAATACAATTCCAAATTACCCGAGCCACTTTTTGGACCGCTTTCAGGCAATTTCCAGCAGTTCCCTGGCACTCAACCCCCGAGCTCGGCCCAGATACTCCGCAAGTCGCGACCCAGCAGAATGGTATCCAGCCAGATATTCGGAAAACAGCTCAGACCATAGCCGCTGCTGAGTGGCCCCATTTCAGGAACGACCCAAAACTCGCGGTCATCGGGATTCGCCGCCAGCCAGCGCTGGAAAGCATCTCGAATGAATGGCCGCAGTGCCAGATACTCTGGAGAGTAGGCACCAGATCCATCACTGATAGGGATCTGGCAATGGTGCCCATTGAAGGGGCGGATGTGCCACAGGCGGGACTGGCCAAACAGGTCGGGCAGGTCGAACAGACGCTGGCTGTAATTGCCAGCATGCAGGTGTTTAACCACCGCCGGATGAGAGAAATCGAAATTCATTCGGATCGGCTTGCCGGTGCGCCTCAGATAAGCCTGCGCCAAAGCAATAGCCTTCTCCGGTGTTTCGGTCGCGGTGTCCCGGTGCACTTCAATATAGACTTCAGCGCCGAGCTGATCGGCGGCGTCGAGGATCTCAATAGCGGTTTCAACTGCCTCATCCAGGCCGGTGTCGTGGTCCCCCATCTGGCAATTCATCGGGCCGTCGCCGACTTCCAGTGAAGCCATAATCTTGTCGCCAAAATCATCGCCTTTGCTTGCGTCAAAGAAGCCGCCGTAACGGAGCTGATTCATCCGCAGTAGATCCTTAATGCCTGGATACTCGCGCGCCCAGCAACTGAGTGCGTCGAATCCACCGCCCTTTACTGCCAGGACCTTTTCTTCAAGGTTCCATTCAGCATCCACTTCGGGTTGCTCCTTCAGGCTCCAAAGATTGGCCATCAGGACCAACCGATCGTCATGATTCTTCGGCATACCCGATTCACTAAACCAAACCCTCCTGCTGTCAACGTGCTGTGCTTTTATGGAAAAATGCCCGGTGGCCGCTTTCAACCACCGGGCATCTGTGAGAAACTAGTGGTGTGACCAGAAAGTTGTTTCCGCTTTTGTGAGAGCGCCATGCTCCCTTGAGCAAGGCAGCTGAAGCCGAGCATGCCCGTAGG
>JBJHBN010000345.1:0-3868 GCA_050485505.1 Opitutales bacterium
CGGGTCAACTGTGGTTGATCAGGTTGACATGAATCCAACAGGGGAACAATCGGTAATTATAAATGGTGAGGATACAATCATTACACACGGAACAATTATTCCCGCGGTGGAAACGGAGCTAAAGAATGTTTTTCGGTCTTATTAGAGTTTATTTCTGGGTGTTTGTTTTATGCTTTTCTCTTGTTCTTGGGTGTGGTTCAAAGCAGGAGAGTAAGAGTGTTATTGATCTAACGGTAACCGATTCTGAAACAGATATGCCGCTAGCAGACGCGTCAGTATACGTAACTCACTTCCTGTCAAGGTCTCAATTTGATTGGGAGATTGAAACTGAATTGGCAGCAATGACTGACGAGTCAGGCTTCGCTAGAGTTTATAATAGCCTTGAAAACTTTAATGATTCAATTCGTGTAGAAAAAAGTGGATATGCTAGTTATCGGATCGTAAGGAGAAGTGAAAATGAATTCATTATTGTCCTTCGAAACCCCACGGATGATTCAGTGATCTCACGCGATGTAGCGGCTTTCGATGAGATTGGTGAGATTCGCATGAGAAAGATTGACCTGGAAACAACGGATCCATGATCCTGAGCTCCCCTTCGTGCTCTTCCTTTCTTCGTGGTGAATAACTGACTTATCCAATCAAACCCTGATCTTGCAAACCCGCACCCGTTACGTCTACAACGGTATGGACATGATTGCTGAGGTAAACATGCTGGGCGGTGTTTCTGTTACCGGCCAATACCACTGGCGCCCAACGGGCTTGGGCCAGGCCGGTCGACTGCTGCTTGCCTCCGTAGACGGCGAAACCGTTTTAGCCGGCCACGATGGCCGCGGCAACATCACCAGCTACAGCGACGCCTTCACCGGCGACCTGCGCATCGGACGGGAATACACCCCCTTTGGCGAAACCATTCGCGACAGCGTGGAAGACGGTGGCGATCACGTGGACATTCCCTTTGGATTTAAGGGAGAGTATCTGGATAGAGAAACCGGCTTGGTGTACCACGGCCACCGCTACTACGACCCGCATTGGGGACGGTTTATTTCGCGCGATCCGATTGGAGAAGCGGGTGGGGCGAATTTGTATGCGTATGCTGGGAACGATCCGGTGAATAAACGGGATTTGTGGGGGTTGACGACGGTGGATGATGATGAGGATGACTTAACCCCTCGCCCGGCGCAGTTTTGGGATGGCAGGAAGTGGGTTAACATCCCGGGCACAGAGATTGGTGCCTATGCTGAAGACAGCTTAAGTGATTACCTTCAGTCGTTGGCAAGTCTTATGATCAGTATTGTTGGGCGCGCTTCAAATTCCGCACCCTATCATCACAGTCCACCTATCGACGACTGGGCCACGGATTATCAGGATTCGTACACCAATCCTGATACAGCTGTTCCGAGGGCGGAGCCGTTGCCTATTGAATCGGTTCGGAATGAGAAGGCCCAAGGGGAGAACCGAGGAATTTCCGTCGAATTCGAAGTAGTTATTAGGGACGCCAGTGACATTGGTGCTACACTTCCGGGAGTGAAGGCATCAGCGACATTTGTAGTTGATCCTAATACCGGTCAGCTTCTAAGCGAAAATGCATCGATTGGCAGCACTAACATCTTGGGGTTTGAAGTTCCAGGTGGTGGGAAAATAGATACAATAGCAATTTACGATTCGAAATCAGGGACTTGGAACATTGGGTTTCGTGGATCAGTTTATTCTACAACTCTACGATTTGCAGAAGGCGCAGTTACGGGAATAATGGGGCATCCGAATGCAACGCTAAACATCGATTTTGCGCTTCAAGTGCAGTTTAACCCAACAACACGTACAGGTATCTATGGTGCTGTTCACGACGCGTATCCAAGCTACAGCATCCGAGTTGGAGGAAGCACCGTTTACGACTTTCAGCAAACAAGCGTCCTCATGTTGGATCCTCCGGTCAATGAATCGAGAACCGGGAAATTCAGGTTTTGATATGGTATTAAGCTTTTGGGAGTTCCTTCTATATCACTCGCTAGCAGTATTTCTGATTGGATTTGCAGCAGGATTCCTATCACCGAATGCCAAAATTACTCCAATTATTGCATTCATGATCTGCCTTTTATATTTTGTAGTTGCTGCAGTCGCTACATCGCCGAAATTTGGGACCGGGGTGATTAATAACTTGGTTTATTATGGGTTAAGCATGTTTTATGGATTAGGATTTGCGCTATTGGTCTTTCCGGGAACGATCATCGGAAGGAGGATTCGTAAATGCGTTGCCAGCGTGAACAGTCGGTTATAAGGAGGGCAATGATGATTGATCTTATGAAGCCATGGCTGTCTCATGTGTGACCGGGCGGTCTATTGGGTTTGGTGACCCGATTGCGAGTCATGGACACCGTAATCCACATGCCTTCGAAGGATTGATGAGTGATTTAACTTTAGGGATGTCTGCCTTTGCGGAAACTGTTTCACCAGCACGTGGCCCCGCTACAGCTACCGCCGGAACGGCAACATTCCACAAGGGAGCATTGCTTTCCACAACTGGAAAGGGCGCAGTGGTTGGAATCCCAATGATGATTATTGGTTCTATAAGTGCCGGTCTCGGTGTTACGCGATCCGCAGATGATTTTCTTGGTGATGGACAAACTGATATTCCTTCGGGAGCTTTTGAATTGGGAGCGATGATGTCGGGGAATGATGCGTTGAGGCCCTATGGGGCTGGAGCAGATCTTTTGACTTCCTCATTCGCACCTCCACTGTGGGCTGGACTGCTTGATGTGGGATCTCAAACATTGGAATACCTTCGTGATATTCACAAAGATTCGATTGAGTGTGAGGAATAGTTGCTATGGACGTGCTTTTGGTATTATTGTTCTTGGGTGCAACGGTCGCTATTGGTCTGTTTTCTTTCTCGGTTGAAAAACAAGAAGGCGACTCGAATTTGGGTATAATACCGTTTCTTATAAAGAAGATACCGTTTCCATGGGGTTGGCTAGTGGCAGTTCTCTATGTTGGCTTAGGAATATATTTAGTTCTTAAATACAATTAATACCAATACCCCATCCATAGACGCAAACCCGCAGGATGCCCCAAACGACTAAACACCGCGATCCGCTTCTTCGTCTTGAAGGGTCGTGACTACCTCACTGATCGTTTCTGGGTGGGTTGGCGGCGAGCTTTAGTCCGTTGTGTTGTTTAAACAAATAACTTGAAGTATTTTTATATTGATGGAGGCATGAAACGAGCCCTGACTCCAGTGAGCATATTTTGACAGGATCAACAGGGTCGTTTGCGGATGCCCGGCAAATTTTTGGACAGGATCGAGAGGCGGATAACCTGTGGGTTCTGTGGGGTTGGTGAGCTGAGGGGTTGTGGAACTCGATACCGAACACGAGTCCCGATGCCGATCCCGAGTTGAGGAATTTATGAATATTCAGTAGGGAGTGCGCTGTATGAGCATGAACCTCCTTACACTGCTGCTGGGGAATGGTCGCCGGGCATCCGTCTCAATCCTGTCTAAAGATCAGCCGGGTATTGGCTGACGGGGCATCCGTCTTAATCCTGTCTGATAATTGGCGGGCCTTGGTTGGTTTATTTACGGATGCCCTGGAATCTCCTTCGTGCTCTTCGTTTCTTCGTGGTGAGTCATTCTCCTAAACCATCCAAACCCAAGCCTTGCAAACCCACCACCGCTTAGTCTACAACGGTATGGACATGATTGCTGATGTAAACATGTATGGCAGAGTCTCCGTAACTGGCTTGGTCTACCGCGGCCACCGCTACTACGATCCACATTGGGGACGGTTTATTTCGCGCGATCGGATCCGCCTTCGCACGACTACGGCGGGACAAGCTGGAGAAGCAGGCGGGGCGAATCTGTATGCGTATGCAG
>JBJHBN010000346.1:0-3863 GCA_050485505.1 Opitutales bacterium
CTTCAATGGGGCCGCGCTTTTTAAGGCGCGGAAGGGAGACTTCTCGGATTACCGGAGAGCCCGGACACGGAGCTTCAATGGGGCCGCGCTTTTTAAGGCGCGGAAGGGTGACGGATGACTCGGCGGCTATCCAGCAGGCCCTGCTTCAATGGGGCCGCGCTTTTTAAGGCGCGGAAGGAGCGGTTTATTGAGCGGTTCAACCCGGTTGAGTGGGCTTCAATGGGGCCGCGCTTTTTAAGGCGCGGAAGGAACCCAAGCTGGGCTAGGGAAAGAGGCTGGCTGGCAGCTTCAATGGGGCCGCGCTTTTTAAGGCGCGGAAGGTCGGCGAAATGGAAAAAGACCAGCGCCACGGAAAAGGCTTCAATGGGGCCGCGCTTTTTAAGGCGCGGAAGGCTCGTTTGTGTCGGCTGTAATGTCTATTTCGGACTGGCTTCAATGGGGCCGCGCTTTTTAAGGCGCGGAAGGCTTCCCGTAAGTGTAACCACTACTGCCACCATTATGCTTCAATGGGGCCGCGCTTTTTAAGGCGCGGAAGGCTTTTCGGGCAGGCTGAGAAGGGCCAGCCAGGCCTCGGCTTCAATGGGGCCGCGCTTTTTAAGGCGCGGAAGGAATCTCAATCGCCTCGGATCCCTCCACCAGGACACCGCTTCAATGGGGCCGCGCTTTTTAAGGCGCGGAAGGGCTGGCCGAGGGAAACATCAGTAAGCGTCAGATTACGCTTCAATGGGGCCGCGCTTTTTAAGGCGCGGAAGGCAGCGGTCCGGCGGATATTTTCAGCATCCCCGAAAAAGCTTCAATGGGGCCGCGCTTTTTAAGGCGCGGAAGGATCGACAGCGGAAAGATTGCTGTGAGGGCAAATGGCGCTTCAATGGGGCCGCGCTTTTTAAGGCGCGGAAGGAGGGTGCGAGGAGGATACTGAAGGGCGATCGCCTCGCTTCAATGGGGCCGCGCTTTTTAAGGCGCGGAAGGAAGATCGGCACTCAGCGCATTCACGGCGCAGGCCAGCTTCAATGGGGCCGCGCTTTTTAAGGCGCGGAAGGTTCGCGCGCGTATCGGAGGCCAGACCGCTGATGATGGCTTCAATGGGGCCGCGCTTTTTAAGGCGCGGAAGGATGATTCGACCATCGCGACCGGTCCGGAGGAGGACATCGCTTCAATGGGGCCGCGCTTTTTAAGGCGCGGAAGGCGTTGTACAGTGGGTGAGCATCGACGAACAGACACGGCTTCAATGGGGCCGCGCTTTTTAAGGCGCGGAAGGAGGCCGCAATGCGGCAGGCGAAACTGTGGCAGGAACGCTTCAATGGGGCCGCGCTTTTTAAGGCGCGGAAGGTGCGGCTATCGGAACCTCTTATTAGCCAAGCATTACGGACACAGAAGTCGAGTCTTTTACTAAACGGGTCGATTTTGGGTCTGTTTGGGTTGATCAAGCTTCGTTGGAATAATCGCAAGGTGTTGATTATCAGGTTTTGCGAGCGTGTCCATGGGTCAGCTTCGTATCTGGACGCTCGCAAACGAAGGGACTGTCAAAGAACGGGAAAGGGTTTTGAAAATGTTAGACCACAAAACAGGGGTCGTCGATGCGGGTGTAGGCTTGACCGAGGGCGGTGATGGTGCGCTCGCAGCGCTGAGCGACGGGGCCGAGGTCGATGAAGAGGACTTGGTCCTCGTTCTGGTGCATGACGTCTTTGAGCTTCGTTTCGAATTCGGCACGTTCCATGGTCGTAAGGTCGCACTCGAAAACAGAGTATTGAAGGTGTATGCCGTAGCCTTTGCAGGTTTTGAAGACCTTGCGCAGGCGCTTGTCGTCGCGAATGTCGTAGGTGACTATGAAACTTCGTCGCATGGTGATTTCAACGGGTCATAAAGGGAACGTATTGCTCGATTTCTCCTGTCAATGTCTTTGCTAATAGTCGGACTTGTAGCTCGAGGGCGCGGCGATAGCTGACTTTGTAGCCAAAGACAGGGTGAGTGATGCCGTCTGACATGCGTTGCTCGTAGGCGTGAAAGACGGCTTTGCGTCCTGATGGGGTCAGGCCAACTGAGTTTCCTGCTGTTATGAAGTCCTTTGTTCGAATGCGTTTCTGATTGATCAGCGTGAGCACGACTGAATCCGCAATCAGGGGCCGGAACTCTTCCATCAGGTCCAGGGACATGGCGGGCTTGCCAAAGCGGGGTTGGTGGTAGAAACCGACGTAGGGATCGAGCCCGACGGAGTAGGCTGCAAGGGTGCAGTCTTTAACCAGCAGGCTGTAAGTGAGGGACAGGACGGCGTTCACGGGATCCCGGGGTGGACGGCGATTGCGGCCATTGAAATCAAAGTTCAACTTGAGCTGGTCGGTATCTTCGTCGGCCTTGTCCGCCTCCGATTTGATCATCCCAGAGAAGTGTGCGTAATACAGGGCTGCGGCGTTTCCTTCAATACCGAGCAGGGAGCCAATGTTGCTGGCGCTCAGGGCGCGGGAGGCGAAATACTTCAAGGCGCGGGCGACACCTTTGCCGAGTTCCACGTGATTGCGCATGAGAAGGGTGCGCTGGTTGCGTATCTTGCCATGCACCATCAGGCGGGCCAGGGGCAGGGCGGCTTCGGGATCGCCTGCGGTATTGAATTGCTCGATGCGGGTGAAGACGTTTTTCAGACTGTGGCCACGGGTCATGCCATAGAACCAGCCGCCCATCGAAAAATAACTGATGGGGATGTCCCGTTCACACAGAATGTGAATGACGGCAGTGGAGAGCTGGACAGGGCCAAACAGGGCGACGTGGTGCAGGTCTTTCAAGCGGAATTCACCGATGCTCTTGCCTTTTTCTTTGACGACCAGGCATTCATTTTTTTTGCCGACGAAGTGGCCAGCCGTATTAAGATACAAGGCGCGGGTTTCCGGGTTTGGTGCGATAAGCCTCCGCACATCTTCGCCTGCTTTCAGTTTGGGAATGCGGATTTCCGGGATGAGGCCGTAAGGAAAACTGAACCCCTTGGCGTCCGGTTGGGGGCTTTTCCCGTTGTCTCCCTCGGAGATCAATTCCTGAAAAGGAAAGGCCAGTTGGGCAGTAGTCGGTTCGATTGGTTCCGGCTCTGGTTTCAGCAACCGGGTTTCATCAGGCAGACAAACAGTTACCAGCGAACAACGAGGACACTTGACCGAGTGGTCCAGCGGTGGAGGCATGGGCCCCTGAGTGCAGCGTCGAACAGCGGTCAGTGTGGTTCGTATCCACTCCGCCTCTTCCTGCGTCATTTCGTAACGGACGCGTTGCCGGGTTTCGCGGTAGTAGACAATCCCCTCATCACAGACGTAGCCATTTTCCCGCAACAGCAGAATTTGCAAGCCAAGCTGAATACGGTCTGTGTCCCATAGTTCCTTGCCATCATCGCCTTCGCGCGGAGCACCTTTTTTGTATTCGACGGGTATGGCAATAGGGCCGCTGCCCCCCGATCCGTTGGTATGTGTTTCCACCACATCCAGCTTGGCAGTGACACCCAGCTCGTCTGAAAAAAGTGAAACCGAACGCGAGTGAATCACTTCTGCCTCTCCCGCCTCTCCAGCTTGGGGAAGAGATCCTTTGCCCCCATCCTGACGTTTGTGCTGAAACTTACCTTCAAGCGTGTCCGCATTGTGGACAAAGATACCTTCAACAAATTCGTAATAAAACAGCCGTGGACAATAAACAAACTCATTAACCATCCGCGCCGGCAGGAGATCTGGGGTTGCGGATGGTGTTTGCATGACAACAGCGATTGGGAAACAGAGCCCTATAAGTCAAAGAATGCGGGCAATGAATGTCAAATAGTTTTACATTTTAAAGTCTTCCCTATGTGTCAGGCTAGTTGTCCAGCATTGAATTGGACTCTCTAATGTGTATAGGCT
>JBJHBN010000347.1:0-3861 GCA_050485505.1 Opitutales bacterium
CCTTCAGACTCGTTGTTCGCCTTGAAACGGACCATTAAGGTGTCGCCAACCCTGACGAAGGCAGGCAGATCGAAATGCAGCCTGAGAATATCGTGAGTCGACACCCATTCACGGTGCTGCGCCACCCGTCCCCGGTCGTCCACAGCAATCCACTCCAGCACCCAGTCTCCCCCCACATCCGGAAGAGGCCAACTAAAGAGCGCAGCCTCACCGCCCGTAACCTTCTCAGCGGGCAACCATCCGCCCGGCTGTAAGTCCAGTGCCGCCAGGTTCTGCAATTCAGCCGTCAACCGACGTTCCATTTCCGTGCACCATACGTCTTGGACCTGACGACTGGAAAGCGGAGGATTGCTGCCGGGATATGGATAACTTTCAATACTCGAAGTGGTCTTCCATGGAGGATTCGCAGACACGTTTGGGCCCGATCCCAACGAGCGTATACGCTCTACAATTCCGATTTCAGAAGCCGGTCGAATGAAAGTATGCAGCTCCACATCGACCGGCCGCCCCTGGGAATCAACCGCACGTACTTCGGCTTCGAAGGCCTGACCTGGTCGCAGAAAATTCAGTTGCCTTTCGACTTCCAGCTGGATCCTTCCATCCCCCCGTCGGATAGACATACCCCGTTGATCCCGCAACCACTGCCCTTGATATACAGCATTGACTTCCAGATGTGTCGAACTGCCGGTCTCCGTGGGCAGGTCCAACTCAAAAAGCTGAGTGCGGGTCGGTAACTCGAGCCACCGCTGTTGCTTGCGAACCCCATCGCCTTCTGTGAACAGTGCGAAAGTATTCAGGTAAGGTGCCGCTATCAACACGCGGTTTGAACGAGCTCGTAACAGTTCTTCACCATTGGGGATGATTTCGAGGTTCTCAGGACGGTAATTCATCTGCCGCTGCGCATCGGCCACCACCCAATAGCGGGCATCCGCCTGAATGCTCCGCCCGCCAAGTCCCGGCGTGACCCAGCTCATACGATAAAAACCCGGCTCTCCGGCTGGCAGGGTAAAAAAGGCCGCCCCATCCTCAACTCTCACGTCCAACCGCCGCACTTCCTCCGTTACAAAGCCTTCTTCACGCAGCCTGAAGTCTCCCTGAGAAGTTCCCAGAAGTGAACGCTCCGGCAATTCCCGATACTGGGCGCCGGTAATCTCGTTGCCACGCCTTCGATGCACGTAAACCGACTGCCAGCGCTCACGATTCACAATCAATGTACCTTGAACCGAAGTCGGCAACTCAAGGGCTGAGCTCAAATTCAATTGAACCTGGATCTGATCACCAATCCGATGGATCCGCTCTGAAAGGCTCAAGCTTGCATCGAAGGGCTGGTCCAGGACCTGCAGCCACTTGCCGGATGTCGCAGCAGAGGCATCTCCACTAAGACCCACTTCCATCCAAACCAAATCGGAAAGTTGCTGAAATCCTGATTCAGGGATCCGGAATGGCGTTTCACCTTCTGGATTTGTCTGCAGCCCGTCCAACCGAAATAATTCCTCTCCATTCGGAGAGTCCCGCAAAGTGATGCGAATGCCAGCTCCAGGAACCATCGCACCTTCCTGAGTGGTTAGGCGGACCGTACCTTCCAATGCCTGCGAAGCCAACACCACTGGAACCAGTGCGCCATTGCTCCGATCCAAAACAATCTCGGGCCGTATCCGCGGATTTGAATCCTTAAGCAGATAAAACGCTGCAACCGGACGGCTCGTCCAATTAAAGCCGTCCCCCGAATCCCCTGCGGCCGCAGCTCGATAAAGCCCAGGCATCCAGTCCTCTCCAACAGCAAGCTCTCCGCTGAGGGACCCGGTTTCAGACACTGAAGCAGTTGTTTCAGCTACAACTTCATCCGCAGGATTCAGCCATCGCAGCACAACTCCAGCGTCCAGATCTACCCGCTCGCTCCAGTCCACACGGTGAACTTTGGGAATCCCTCGCCACTGCACACTCTGTCCCTGCTGAACCCGCAACCTATTCGGAACAATGGTCCAAGCGGGTATCCGCGACGGATCGGATAAATCTGGCCTGAACGCTTCACCGTGGACGAAACTAATGCGGTTCTGCCATTTTGCCGCAATGTGATAAGCTCCCTCCCGGTAAGCTTCAGGGATCGTAAATGTCGTAGCGCCCCGCTGCTGGATCGTCGCACCAAAATCACTCCACTCCCCGTCCTCTGATTCGAACCAGATCCTCAGTTCAACATTTTCCAGGGACTGGCCGGTCTCTGACTGGACCGCCAAAATCTGCAAGTGGTTGGAGTCCCTCTGAACCACAAGAGCAAAATCCGAAACAAGCACCCAATCCATCTCAAATAAATCGCCGGAACGAGCGCGCAAATGATAAGCCCCCGGCTCCATCACCGGCAGGGTCAACACACGCTCATCCGTGTAATGGGTCCGACGCGGCTGAGGCGTATAAATAGTGGGATGCAGCGCCTCGCTGCGCCATTGTTGATCCGGCCTCACATCAAGCGCTCCATCGCTATTCACATAGAAAGCTTCCAACGCGGAAACCGGGTGCAATTCGACATGAACCTGATTCAGATTCCGGCTTCGCAGGCGCAGTTGAATTTCCGTGTCTGGAAAAAAACTGTTCGGCTGCGACCAAGAAAGCTCCGGGGCTACAATTTGCTGTATTTCACCCTCAACCCTCAGGCGTGCCTCATTGTTGGGGGCCGAAAGCTGGTCCAGCATCCGCTGGTAAAGTTCCAGGGCAAACGCATAATCACTCTCATGAAAAACATCACCCCGCACATCGAAGGATTGAATTCCGTAATCTCTCGCCCACTGGGCCCAATGCTCCAGAGCATCCCACAGCATTCCTTCGGGTAAGGCATCCAACTCGACCGCATACTCGTACAATCGACCAATACGCTCTGCCTCACCACTTGGGTCCTCACCTGCGTGCAGATTACGCGCCAGCCAATAATGAACTCGCGCCAAAGCCTCCGGTTCTTCGGTGAACACCAGGGCATCTTCCAGCCACGAACGAAAGTGCTGAGAAATCCGCGGATTTTCCAACCAAGGCATACCCCCATTCATTTCGTCTAGAAACTCAAGATAGACTCGCTGAGCCCCGGTTATATCTGTTGAGGACGCCAACTGTTCAATGTGCTCAGCCAATGCGTTCCAGTCCACCGAGTGTCCATTCTCCTTATCCACTACCGGAGCAATGAGCGCATCGATGTCTTCGCGCAGGTTGTCCACACCAACCCCAAAGGTCGGTGCGATCATCCATCCACAGGTAGCGAGACACAATTGGATCCAATGGGGCTTCATCCGGGATTTTCGGAAAAACGACCACACTGGTGGATTCGTCCGGCTAATTCAATGGGAAAAAGACAGCTGAAATGGCCGCGGCCCAGCAGCGGGCCAAACCCATGGGAAAATGTCCTCATCCGTCCACAACCAGCCCTCGCCCGGCCTCCAGAACCAGACACTCCCACCGGCCAGAGTTGGGGGTATCCAAACCCAGCCAAACCAGTCCGCATAAATCCAAGCGGAAAACGGTTCCGGTTCCCAAAACCAGCCGTAAACCGGATGCCAGGAATGGCCTGCTTCTGTACGGATTGAACCCAGGGATCCAAGGCCGTATTCCGCAAGAAAGACGGGGTGCGACAAGCGTGCCCAGAGTTGAACGGGTAGATCCGCATACCGGTAAGACACCCCCAACCCATTCAATTGTTCAAAAGATTCGAATCCGCACACCGCATCAAGCAACTGGTTCATTAGTTCCTCTTCAAACGCTGCAGCCGGTTGCTGATGAATGAAGGCTTGTCCCTGGTGTGGACTCCGCTCCACAAAGTCTGCCATAAACGCGACCATTGCAGCCTCCAGCGAGTCGAACGAATCAGCAAAGGTCTCGAGC
>JBJHBN010000348.1:0-3855 GCA_050485505.1 Opitutales bacterium
GCGTATGGCTCAGTTTGAAAGCCTGAATGAGCAGGCGATGGCCGAGGCAGAGAATCGGCAACGTCGCTTTGAAGAGCAGGTTGCTGAGTTTCAGGAAATGCAGGAGGACCTGGAAAACCCAATGCTGTCCGACAGCGCACGTGAATCGGCTGAAGCTGAAGTTCAGCGTAAATTCGAAGAGGTTCGCCAGATCCAGTTCGAAAACCAGCAATGGGAGCAGCAGACAACTCAGCAACTGAACCAGCGCATGATGGAAATCCAACAGGAGTTGTTGGGTGAAATTCGTGATGTGGTGGATGTGATCGCCCGCGAAGAAGGTGCCCGAGTCATTCTCGATAGCTCCGATATTGGTGGACGCGGTATTCCGACTGTTATCTGGGCAGACCCACGTCTGGACATCACCGATACCGTTTTGCGCGAATTGAATCGCAACGCTCCCAGTGGCGACTGATTCGCAGTCAGCTTCTTGAGTTTTTTACAAGAGACCTCCATCTAACCGTGATGGAGGTTTTTTGTGCCCGAATGACTGGTTTCATTCAAGTGGGCTTGCCTCGTTTGAGGCTTTCTGCCAGCTAGAAATAATGCGCATTCAACTCAAATTGGAAGATTTGATTCAACGGCTGCCGGAAGCAACGGTCAAAGGCGCTTTCGATGGACCGATTGTACGCATCGCCGCTCTTGATGAGGCAATTCAAGGAGACCTTTCGTTTCTGAGTCATCCTCGCTATCAGTCCAAGGCTAAGGCGTCCAAAGCCTCAGTGATCCTGGTCCCGGTCGATTTTGAGGTCGAACCGCAGGAAGGTCAGGCCTTTTTGCAGGTCGCGAACCCCTCTGCTGTGATCACCCAACTGTGTGCGGAGATTGCTGCCGCCAACAGGGCCGGGAAGAAGTCCGGAATTCATCCGAGTGCCGTGGTCGACCCGAGTGCGGAGGTTTCCGCCACGGCTTGGGTAGGACCTCAATGCGTTGTCGAGGCCGGAGCGCGAATTGAGGATGGCGCGATTCTGCGGGCTCAGGTGTATGTGGGCCGCCAAGTCGTGATCGGCCAGAACTCGGAGTTGTGTCCTCATGTTGTGGTAGAGGACTTCTGTCGCGTAGGCAAACGCTGCCTGCTCCATGCCGGAGTGGTTATCGGTGCCGATGGCTTTGGTTATGACTCCAGTGCGGAAGGGCACCGCAAGATTCCACAGGTGGGTATAGCCGTCATTGAGGACGATGTGGAGATCGGTGCCAACAGCACAGTGGACCGTGCCCGTTTCGCCGAGACCCGAATCGGTAGGGGCAGCAAACTCGACAACCTGGTTCAGGTCGGGCACAATGTCCTTATTGGTGAACACAGCATTCTGTGCGCATTTGTGGGTATCGCAGGAAGCTCCCAACTGGGCAAGTTTGTTACACTTGCGGGTCAGGTCGGCGTGGTCGGGCACATCGAAATCGGCGATGGGGTTATGGTGGGCGGTCAGGCTGGAGTGAGTCAGGACCTGGAGGCAGGCAAGGCCTACACAGGAACCCCTGCGCGCGAGCTGAAGGAACAACGCCGGCTTGAAGCCTGGGTTCGTAAATTGCCGCAGATAGGGCAGGATATCAAAGACCTTAAGAAAATGCTATCCGAGTCATGAGTGAGGGAAACGGCACAGGTTTGATCGACATGCTCGGTTCCTTTCTCGACGCCAATGGGGAGCGGCCGAGTTGGGACGAGTATTTCATGGCCACTGCCTTACTGATGGCCTCGCGCTCAGCATGCGCCCGCCTGCGCGTAGGCTGCGTGCTGGTTTCGGCTGGCGCGCAGAAGAACCGAATCATTGCCGCTGGTTACAATGGCTTCCTGCCTGGATCGCCGCATCTCAGCCGCGTGCGGGACGGACATGAACAGGCCACCGTGCATGCCGAGCAGAATGCCATCGCTGATGCGGCCAGGCGTGGTATCTCCGTCGAGGGAGCGACCGCCTACATCACACATTTTCCCTGCATCCACTGCGCCAAAATACTTGCCGCTGGCGGTATTCGCACGATCAAATACCACCGCGACTACAAAAACGACCCCATCGTGGCCGAGTTGCTTTCCGAAGCCGGCATCGCCGTAATCAAGTGCTGACTCACCGCCCACCGATCAGCGCTACGCACTGATCAGCTAACCTGCCAGGTCTCGTTGCCGTTGAGTAAATGCTGGAGCGGCTTTCTTCCCGGACGGTTTTGAGCTTCGGTGACCTGACCATGGATCAAGGACTCGTAGGTTGCCCTCCGGGTCCGCCAGATAACGCCCATTGGCGTGGGAAACTGCGGATAGGACATGTGCGCCAGCAGCTGAGCGTAGTTGATCCCGTTGGCTTCCGGGTCGTGATGAATGAGTTCGGCCTCCGGCTCTTCGTTCAAGTCGACGATCTCGGGTCCAAAGCCCTTCATCCGCAGCCCTTTGCTTTGCTCGGGTCCAAAACGCAAGGCCTCGCCGTCATTGAGGTAGAGCAACTGGTTGTCGCGGTTCTCCTTGGATGCCACCGGATCCCAGGTGCCATCATTGAAGATCACGCAGTTTTGCAGGACTTCAATGAAGGCTGCACCCTCGTGTTCATGGGCGGCTTTGAACACTTCGCTCATGTGTTTCACATTGGTGTCGACAGTGCGAGCCACAAAGGTTGCCTCCGCGCCCAATGCAAAAAGCAGTGGGTTGATAGGGTGATCAATCGATCCCATCGGAGTGCTTTTGGTTTTCAAGCCCGTTGGTGAAGTCGGACTGTACTGACCTTTGGTCAATCCGTAGATGCGGTTGTTGAACAGCAGAACCTTCACATTCACGTTGCGACGCAGCATGTGCATCAGGTGATTGCCGCCGATGCTCAGGCCATCGCCGTCGCCGGTGATCACCCATACCGACAGGTCCGGATTGGCGACTTTAACACCTGTGGCTACCGTGGGCGCTCGGCCATGGATCGTATGGAACCCATAGGTGTTCATGTAGTATGGGAAGCGGCTGGAACAACCGATCCCACTGACCACCACAAATTTTTCGCGTGGAACACCCAGCTCGGCAAAGGAGCGCTGCATCGCGTTGAGGATCGCGTAGTCGCCGCAGCCGGGACACCAGCGTACGTCGTTGGACGTGACGAAGTCCTTGCGCGTGAGGTTTTCATTGGAAGAAGGAGAAATGGCTTGGCTCATTACTGTTTCAATTCGTTGAGGTGGCGGATGAATTCGTCGCGCAGTTCCGCGACTTTGAATGGGCGACCCTTGACCTTGGTGATCGCGTGCGCGTCCACCAGGTAGCGACCCCGGACCAACTGGCTTAGCTGACCCATGTTGAGTTCTGGAATGACCACCCGATCAAAGCGCTTCAGGATGTCTCCGAGGTCCGCCGGGAATGGGTTAAGGTGACGTAGGTGAACGCCGCTGATGGCATAGCCTTCCGTCTGCAGGTGCTGGATCGCAGACATCACCGAACCGTAAGTGCCGCCCCAGGACAGGACCAGTACAGAGCCTTCAGCTTTGCCGTGAACCTCTGTCGGCGGCAGTTCGCGGGCAATGCGCTCGACTTTTGCCGCCCGCAGATGGACCATTTGCTCGTGATTGTCGGGGTCGTAGCTGACGCTGCCGCTTTCGTCCTTTTCAAGACCGCCGATGCGATGCTCCAGACCGGGCACGCCCGGTATTGCGAGGGTGCGGGAAAGGGTTTCCGGATTGCGTGCAAAAGTACGGTAGGGCTCGCCCTGTTTGGCCACTGGAATATCGACTTCGGCAATGCTGTCGGCATCAGGGATGCGCCAAGGTTCGGCGCCATTGGCCAGATAGAGGTCGCTCAGAAGAATAACCGGCGTGCTGTAGCGCAGGGCGATCCGGCAGGCTTCGATGGCTGCATTGAAG
>JBJHBN010000349.1:0-3850 GCA_050485505.1 Opitutales bacterium
CCGACAGCCACCCCGGATAACCACCGCTCAGTGCTGCCGACCGGGTAGGCGCACTCGCAGGAATCGCAGAGCTACCGCGCAACCATCCCAAATGGCAGGAATGGGAAAAACGCGGGAAAGAGCTACTCGCCAAAGACAGTGCGTAAGAGCCTCCGTTCACGTTCCGGTTCCCTGGTGCTTCCTCGCTCATTCGCTCGCTACGCTCGGTCATGAGACTGTGGCGAGCACGACTACCTCAATCATGCGGTAAGGCGCACCATTGCTGGGCTGAAAGGAGAAAACCGCCGGAAAGCCCGCTGCTCAAAAAGACGCCGAAAAGGCGCTGTTATCTGATAAGGCTATTTGTGCATTGCCCAATTACGGATCGTATTACGATGTACATCCAGCATCACCGCAATAGCTTTCTGAGAATATCCATTCTCCAGCATACATAGCGCCATGAAACGCTTGTCCTCGTAGGCTTCGCCTTTAGCAAGGCCACCTTTCCGGCCTCGAGCGGCCTGTACAGCGGAAAAGCCTTCCGGTGAGAATTTTCTGTGCGTGTATTTCGCAACACTCTTGCCAATAGCCCGGCATTCAGCCAGTGAAAGCGGAACGGGAAGCGATGCGTTGTACATTTCGACACGCTGGATCACGGCATCAAGCCACTGTGAGAATGCTGGCCATCCCTGACGAATCGCTCTGTAAGCCCATTTACGCGTTATTTCGAACAGGTGGCAGTTTCGCCCCAGCCCGTAATGTTTATCGACGCTACGACGCTCTGAGGCGCTCAAATCGAGATAATCTGCCAGTTCATCGAGGGCGTAGGCTTCCTCGCGCCACTCCATCACCTGCCATTCCAGGTGGAACGGATTTTTGCAAATCAGTCCGCTGTAGTTCACATCAGCACAAAGTTTCTCACACAGCGCACGTTCAATTGCAGCGGCGTATTTCAGCGCCTTAACCGACGCATCAGGCGCGGTTCTCACGGCAAGATTGAGCGCGTAGAGCAGGTGAGCGTGCCCATTCTCGGGATTTTTTACGGTGATGTTCGGCGCGGGGGCGTTCCGGTCGCTCCAGTCAATCGCAGCCCCCTCGCGGTCAACGTCAAAAACCAGCCAGTGTTGCGCATGTGGCTGGTTCTGCTGAATGTACCGCGCAAGCAGCGCACGCCCTTTGCCGGAGATACGAAGACCGAAAGCGAGATCATCCGTGTGATAGGGACGGTGAGGTAAATTTTCTTCGAAGTATTGAAGCGCGGCGCTCATGTGTTACGATTCCTTCCAGGTTATCGACCGACATCGCCCCTGTATCTTCGTGAAAGTCTTGCCGGATAGACACGAATTTCAGGGGCGTTTGTTTTTCAGTCGCTTACACTACCCCCAACGACAAAACCTGTCGAGTCTTCCCGCAAACCCGATCCATTTACCATAACTCCTGTTGTACGTACCCCTTAAAACGCCCTCAATCGCTTTCTGGCGCAAAAAACGCAAAAAGACAAGGAAACACCAGGCAAAACCAGAAAAACGCGTCAGAATCGTTTTCATGACCCTGCATAACTATTCACGAAAGCAATGCGCGATCTGTTTCGAGCGTTCAGAAGGGCGAACAGGTCAAAACGGCAAACTTTCTCATCCAGAAAACGGTGAACGGGACGCGGAATTTTTTCGAGTCCCGTGAAGCGTTGGCGGGGTTCGGGGCGCAGTCCCGATATTGCTACATTTTCAACGCTCCATATCTTGATCACGTTCGTTACTACGTGATGCCTCCCTAGCCCAAGATCGCTGTATACGCAGTGCCTTTTCCTCCTGTTGCTGCCGTTCCTGCGCCATTTCTGCCAGTAACTCATGTCGCATTTGAGCTTTTTCATCTCCAGATATACTGAGTTCAGGCTCCAGAGATAACATCTGGCTACGGGCAACGGATACTTCTTCAGCAACCTTTTGCCTGGTATTCTCTAAAGATGCCGCGGCCAGAATCTCACGTTCTCTGTACCTGTCCAGATCCCCAACGTACTTATATCCCTCGGTACGCTTAAAAGCAGCGTTTTCTTTGTCCCACTCGGATTCGGCTTGCTGTAGCTTGTTCCTGAATTCATTCCTTTCATGTTCAGCGGTTTCCAGCACACTTTTTTGCTCCAGAATACGCGCATCAATCTCCCTTTTGTCAGCCCCCCGAAACAGGCCACGAATCCCATTCAAAGAATTGCGTTGTTCCTGTAGCTCCCGCAGCTCCCTTTGTGCAGAAACGACATTACGCCCCAGTTTGTCTAAATACCGTGCCCCTTCATATATTCGCCTGCTCCATTCGGAAAGAGAGTCTTTTTTTGCTTTCGCATTCTGAAGCAGCTTATGTTCTTTGAGCGCATTGGGATTGGCATCCCCTAAACGAGCAAGCCTTGCTTCTCCCTGAATGACCGTTTTCATAACCTTGCGGTACTGAAGCAATAACTCCGGTGAACGGGCTGAACGAACAGGCTCAACTGCCTTGATTTTTTGCTTTTGCTCCTGTTCCTGCTGAATGGCATTTGCGGCATCTCTGGCGGTCTTGAGTTCCCGCTCAGCATTCCTCCGTTCCTGGATTGCAACAATCTGCTCACCATTGAGACTGGCGGTCTGAACGGGGCCAAGATGAACTTCCGGCGTGCGATCGATACCCTGTTCTTTCAGAGAACGATGATCTACGCGCGACTCGTGACCGTATCGCGCAAGGTGCTCATTCTGCACATCTGCCCAGCGGGAACGCAGCGCAACAAGGGCGGCTTTTCGCTCTCCGGCTGTCTGGGGAATACTCGCTTTTTTTGCGCCTCCCCGTTCTGGTGATTTGCTGTTGGCACGTTTAAAAAATTGCTGCGGATCGCGTTCAATACCATCATTAATCCGCTCGCAAAACATGATATGCGCGTGTGGCTGTTCCTTTCCGTCGATTGCACCTGGCGGATTGTGGATCGCGTACTGGTAGGCATGGCGATCGCCAAGTTCCTTTTGCACGAAATCTTCAACAAGTTCTATCCGTTGTTCGCGTGTCAGTTCACGCGGTAACGCGATCTCAATTTCACGGTATGCAGTCCCGTTTTTTCGTTCAAATTCATCTGCGGCTTTCCATAGCTCTGCGGGATTTTTCTTCGCCCATGATGGCATGTTACCGGATGACGAAAATTCCAGATCCTCCCGCGATTTGTAGCTCTTATATTCGCCGGATCTGGAAATGTAATCAGCATGTTTTAAGGCACTGCCTTTTGCTCCAGATTTGACGGTGCAATGGTAGCTTGCCATCTGCCTTTTAGCCCTCCGCAGGAGCGCACAGTTTCTCGACGAAGGAGAGAAACTACTAAGTGCGCATCCCTGAATTAATCAGGGATGATTTTACGGTCTCACACGCAGGCAGACAAGGTGATATTATGCACAATAACAACTCACATTAACGGCAAAAGTGCAGAGGTAAGAATGACAAATCGTGAAGAGTGGTTAAGTGCAAAAATTGCCTACATCAACGGACTGAAATCACCGTCAGAGCAGCAGAGATTACTTGTGTTACTGGCAGAGAAAAAAAACCGAACAACGACGGATGAAAAAACGTTGTCCGCACTGATACGGGCAGAAAAAACCGCAGAGAAAGCAGCCGCAGCAAAAGCCAGGGTAACGGCAATCATAGCGGCAGAACGGAAGGCAGCCGCAAGGGCGGAACGAAAGGCGCGGGATCATGAACTCTACAAGGCCGCAGGCCTCATGATTGTGGCAGGACTGGTGGACAGCAAAACCGGAAAACCAAAGTTTAGTGCTGCCGAACTGGTAGGCGCACTCGCAGGAATCGCAGAGCTACCGCGCAACCATCCCAAATGGCAGGAATGGGAAAAACGCGGGAAAGAGCT
>JBJHBN010000350.1:0-3845 GCA_050485505.1 Opitutales bacterium
GAGCCAACGTGCGCACCCGTTCGAAAATCCGGATCGAGAACAATTATTTTGAGAATGCCAGTCGCGCCATCTTCCCCGGTGATGAACCCGAAGAAATCGCCGGCGCCCTGGAAGTATCCGGCAACATCTTCGATGGCGGCAACAGCAGTTTCCACATTACCGAGTCAACAATACAGCTGAATTTCGAATCCGATTATACCTACACCCTCGACCCCGCCGAAGACATCCCCGCAATCGTCACTGCCGGTGCCGGAGCTGGTAGGGATGTAGAGTAGCCGAGAGAGGGGATGTAGGCACACTCGTCCCGAGTGTGCGCGGTCATCAGGTCTTCGAGCTCAGCTTCGGGCCTTGCTTATAAGACCGTAGATTCACAGTTGAGAGAATATCCGAATCTATAGGCAGATTCGCGGAATATTGGATAGATTGTGAGGCAATATGAAATTGCACGTCACATTTAGCCGCAGTTGTCATCGTCCGAAATGAAATATTAGATTGACCCTATGATTTCATGTTGTTTACAATGAAATACATTGAAATAGATTTAGTCTGTTTCTCTCATCTAATCTTATAAACTGCTCGCACCCCACTGTCATGCATGCTCCCTGTCCGTTGTCCTCGCTTGCTCGTTCTCCAGCGGGCTACATGGAAGGAACCGGATCATTCGGTGCAAGGCGTGGTGTTTCTTCCCGGAGAGGGTAGCTGCTCCAACAATCTATAAATTATGCGCTTTTTCAGGCGAATAACAATTTTAAGCTTTAGCTTATTTGCGCTCTGGTCATCACCGAATATGTTCGCAGATTTCAGATTTGTAGAAATAACGGCATTGGATTCTCCAAATGTGGTTATGGCTGAGGCTGACTTGGAAAGAGCACTGATTTACGCCGTCAGTCAACCAAGTAGTCTGCACGCCCCAGGGAATCATATTCTCGTTATTGACACCGTCACTGGTGAGGATCAGCAGGTGGTGGATATTGGTGCGCCCATTGCCGATATTTCTATACACTATCCAGATAACAGAATTTATATTATTCATCGGGACACAGGTCTTTTACGCGCTTTAGACCGTGACAGTTTTGAAGAGGTTGCCTCCTACTCATTCACTGAATCGGAGGAAGATTTTTCTCCTATTAACGGCTATTACCGTATTGCTTCGGGTGCGCAAGGCCGAGTGGTTGTTGAGTTCGAAGAGCAAGCTGGTGCGAGGACTGTCCTCTTGGACACATTTGAAATGTCCGTATTGGATGAAATTGATTGGCTGGTAAAAGGAATAGGAGAGGTAAGTCCGGATGGACGTTATTATTTCCGTGGAAGCGATACAAGGTCCCAGGATGGTAGTCTCATCCGCTATAATATTGAATCCGATTATTTCGAGGAAACAGGCCACGAGGTGTTGATGAGGACCCAATGGAATGTGAATAGTCTGGTTATGTCGGCAGATGGGTCGCGCATATACTGGAGGAACTATGTCTTTAATACGGATTTGGATCTATTGATTGAATATGCCTCTCCCGCTTTGGCGAGTAGCTGGTACGGGCACCTTGTTTTTGATACCCAACGAATCCGCGATGGGGAAACCGGATTAGAGATTCAAACTTTGCCAGGTATTCCTGGTGGCTATGGAGTCGTGGCCGGCGATCAGAGGAATTACTACCGGTTCAGGGAAGGATCTGTTTCTTTTGCCATAGTCGACCTCGATTCAATTCCAGAGCGGGGTATGCATCCGAGGATTGAAGATGATACGGTCGTACTCGAGAGACAGCCAGTCCTCGGGTGGTGGGATGATTCTTTGGGCCTGAGCTATGATGTCTATATGGATACCAATCAGGATGCTGTTGCTGCTGCCGATACGGAATCTGATGTTTATTTGGGGCGAACGGCAGAACGGGAATGGATACTTGATGCTGTACTGGACCGGGGTGATCGATACTACTGGAGGGTCGACAAAGTGTCGGACAGCAGTATCGAGCAAGGAGAGGTCTGGTCCTTTTCTTTGGCACCAATTGAAGTTGATCCAGTCCGCATTGATCTGGCATTCCCGCAAGGTTTGGTGATGCCTGAGCAGCAATTGGAGCTGGGAATGGAAGACACGTCCGTAGAATGGTCCGCACATGCCAGCGACGATTGGATTGAGATCGTTTCTTCAAACGAAGGTGAGGGGAGTGGTACGCTTGTCTACCGTTTGGGAAGTGATGTGCTTCCGGTTGGAATGCATAGGGGGTCGATTCAGGTGGAAATGGAAGATTGGACTTTCGACATTCCGGTAGAGCTTGAGGTCTTTTCCCTTGATATTCAACAGGTAGAAGCGGATATCGAGAGACCCTTTATCTATGCTGTCAGTTCCTCGGAGTTCGATCTGGGTATCCGATCCTACTTGCTTGAAATCGATACCCAGGAGGATCGAATCGAGCGTGCGGTGTTTGTTGGCTACGCAATTACCGATATCGCGATTCACTATCATGAAGACCGAATATACCTCACGAATTGGCGTTTAGGTGCTTTACACGCATACGATCGATCGACTCTGGAGTGGGTTCAAACTTATGATTTCGATCTCCCACTCAACAGGTTTGAAGAGCCAAACGATGTATATGCGATTGCTGCAGGAGTAAGCGGAAGGATGCTGCTTAGAGGAGAAGAATCTGACGCAGTGTACCGTTTGATGGACACTTCAACTGGGAGTGAACTGAGCTTTTCCGATTCCCAGGGTGACGGTTATGGAGTGACGACGAACAATGGACAGTTGTTTTTCAGGCCCAATTATGGAGGTAACTCATTACACAAATATGGTTTGTCAGAAGATAGCTTTGACCTCTTGAAAAGTGTCAATACCCCGCCCGGTGCAGCGAGTCGGGTGATTGCAATCCAAGGGGACGGGATGCAGATCTATTCTGGGATGAACGTCTTAGACCGTAACTTGAACCAAGTCCTGCGTGCTCAGACAGAAATTCGAGGCAGTACATTGCGCGGAGACTTCATTGTGGGTGAGAACAGGCTTTATACAAACAAGGGCCACATGCTTCTTGAGTGGAATTCGTACAGTGACTTGATCGCTGTTTCTCATGATCAGAATAAACTGTATCGGTTTAATGTGAGAACTGTTCATTCTCCAAATCAAGATATCAGCATCTTCGAGGTTGTTGACCTGTCTCAGCTCGCCAATTTGCCTGACCGTAGGTTGTCTCCGGCTATCGGAGATGGAACCATAGTAGTCGACGAAGAACCGCTCTTGGCATGGTCGGGCGATCCGTTTGCGCTGGCGTATGACGTGTACTTCGGTGAGACACGAGGGAGTGTGGAGGAAGCAGATAGCCTTTCTCAAGAGTATCTTGGAAGGACAAGCGAGCTGGAATGGAGCCTTGGGGAAGGACTGACTAGGGGTGGAAGCTATTTCTGGAGGGTCGATGCAGTCGGTTCCTCGACGGCAGTTCAAGGAGATGTGTGGAGCTTTGACGTAGCGCCTGTGTCGGTTTCTGAGTTTCCGGTCACGGTCGCACATCCGAGAAACTTCGGGATGGTTTTCCAAAGTATAGGCATGTGCGGTGAGGGCGAGTCCTTTTCCTGGACGGCTCAGACTGAGCAAGACTGGATCCAGTTGGAATCAACGGAGGGAAATGAAGGCGATGAGTTGCTGTTTTCACTGGACAGTAGTGGTCTGTTTGAGGGCTTTCATAAAGGGGCAATTGACTTGAATACGAGCTTGGGAAGCTTTTCGATTCCCGTGGCATTCGACGTATTCACCTTCAATATCACGCATGTGAGTGCAGACCGGGAGCTGCCCTATGTGTACGCTATCAGCCAAGAGGGCGTTGAAAGTCTGCAGCCGTCATACCTGCTAAGGATTGATG
>JBJHBN010000351.1:0-3844 GCA_050485505.1 Opitutales bacterium
CAATACGCACCGACTTGCCGGAGCCGTTCGGCAGTTCAACAATGCCGCGAACCATCTGATTGGACTGGCGAGGATCGACACCGAGGTGGGCGGACAACTCGACGGTTTCATCGAAGCCTGCGGCAGGAAACTTGGCGAGAACCTCAATGGCCTCGTCGAGCGGGTATTTGTTCAGGCGGTCAAAAGACGACCGGGCCTGATTTATGCGTTTGCTTGTGTTGGGCATGATATAAACTCCCTCCGTGGAGGTTTTAGCGTTTGTTCAAAAAGCGAATCAGTCGATGACTTCAATGCCCATCGATCGGGCGGTGCCTTCGATGATCAGGCCTGCTGCTTCAGGCGAGTTGGCGTTGAGGTCCTTCTTTTTGGTCTCGGCAATTTCAGCGACCTGCTTGCGAGTAACCTTGCCAACCTTGTCTTTGTTCGGAACACCCGAACCCTTGGCAATTCCAGCCGCCTTTTTGAGGAGGATCGAAGCCGGAGGCGACTTGGTGATAAAGGTAAACGAGCGGTCTGCATAGACCGTGATAACAGTTGGCAGAATCGTGCCAGCCTGATCTTTTGTTCGGGCATTGAAGTCCTTACAAAAGGCCATGATGTTCACACCGGCCGCACCGAGAGCGGGACCAACCGGAGGTGCCGGATTGGCAGATCCAGCCGGAAGCTGCAACTTGATGGTTCCTGTAATTTTTTTTGCCATTGGGATTTGCTAGGTTTTTCTGTCCCCTACTCCGAAGAAGAGGCATCTCGGTGCCAGGACGTCATTTAATTAGTTATTTTCTTCGGTAATGCGTTCGACCTGCCAGTATTCCAGTTCAACCGGAGTAAAGCGGCCGAAAATCGACACTGAAATTTTTAGCTTGCCGCGATCAGGATCAATTTCGTCGATGCGGCCATTGAGATTGAGAAAAGGTCCATCGGTGATTTTGACTTCTTCACCCACTTCATACTGAACTTTTGGCACTTCCTTGCCTTCGGCTTCAGCAACCTGATTCAGAATGCGTTCGATCTCGGAGGATTTGAGAGCGGCTGGTTTTTTGCCGCCGGCGAAGCCGATAACTCCATCCGCACCGTTGATATAATACCAAACCTTTTGGTTTACCATTCCATCCTCGTCGTACAAGCGACAGTGGATGAAGATGTATCCTGGATAGAGCTTGCGCTGGCGCTGGGACTTTTTGCCCTGCTTGACCTCGGACACGGTCTCGGTCGGCATCAATACCTCAAAGATATAGTCTTCCAATTCGTTGTCAGCGATGTAGCGATCAATGTAACGTTTGGCCGCCTGCTCCTTGTTGGAGAGGACCTGGACCACATACCACTGGCCATCGCGAATCGGATTGCTAATTTCAGACACCATTCAACCTTCTCTTAATAGATACAAAATAAGATTCCACAGCCGTAGCCTCATCAGCCACGCACCCAATTCGTCAGCAGCTGCACCCAGTTATAAACACTGAAGTCAGCCACAGCCACGTAAATGCCCAGCAGGATCGTAGCGATAAAAACAACGATCGTGCTGTCACGCAGCTCGGTCTTGGTCGGCCAAACGGCCTTTTTCAACTCCAGCGAGGTTTCCCCGAAGAAGATGCGGATTTTTCGAAATGGGTTCGCCATTGTGGATTAGATTTAAGAGAAAAAATGGCAGGGCAGGAGGGACTCGAACCCCCAACCAATGGTTTTGGAGACCACTACTCTACCAATTGAGCTACTGCCCTGCAAAATTTGAGAAGAGGGAAGCCGGGAGCCCTTTACAGGACACCCGGCAACCGAAAAGGTTAATACCCGGAAAGTTAATTACTTAATGATCTCCGTAATACGACCCGCACCGATAGTGCGACCGCCTTCACGGATAGCAAAGCGTTGACCGGGCTCCATTGCGATTGGCTTGCCGAGCTCAATGTCTACCGACAAGTTGTCGCCAGGCATGACCATCTCAACATCCTTGGGGAGGTTGAGGATACCGGTGACGTCCGTGGTGCGAAAATAGAACTGCGGGCGATAGCCGGTGAAGAACGGAGTGTGACGGCCGCCTTCTTCCTTATTGAGAACATAGATCTCAGCCTTGGCTGCAGTGTGCGGAGTAATCGAGCCGGGCTTGGCGAGCACATGACCGCGCTCGACATCGTCCTTTGCTATACCACGCAGGAGCAGACCAACATTGTCGCCTGCCTGACCTTGGTCGAGCAGTTTGCGGAACATTTCCACGCCGGTTACAACCGTCTTGCGGGTATCGGTGAGGCCAACGACTTCGACTTCTTCGCCGACCTTGACTACGCCACGCTCAATACGACCGGTGGCAACAGTACCACGACCCGTGATCGAGAAAACGTCTTCGACGGACATGAGGAAAGGCTTGTCGACTTCGCGCTGAGGCTCTTCGATTTCAGCGTCGATGGCTTCAATCAGCTTGCTCAGGGACTCAACACCTTCGGGTTTGCCTTCGAGGGCACCAAGGGCAGATCCACGAACAACAATAGCGGCATCTCCGTCGTACTGATACTTGCTGAGGAGCTCGCGCACTTCCATCTCAACCAGCTCGAGCAGGTCTTCGTCGTCGAGAAGGTCAACCTTGTTCAGGAAGACAACAATCTTCGGCACGCCAACCTGACGGGCGAGAAGGATGTGTTCGCGTGTCTGCGGCATCGGGCCATCAGCAGCACTCACAACCAGAATAGCACCGTCCATTTGAGCGGCACCGGTGATCATATTTTTCACGAAGTCCGCGTGTCCCGGGCAATCTACGTGAGCGTAGTGACGGGTCTCGGATTCGTATTCAACGTGCGCCACAGCAATGGTGACGGTTTTGGTGTCATCCCGCACGGTACCACCTTTGGCGATATCCTGATAGGACTTGAACTCAGCCAGGCCCTTGTCGGACTGAACCTTCAAAAGAGCGGTGGTGAGAGTGGTTTTACCGTGGTCAATGTGACCAATGGTGCCCACATTGACGTGCGGTTTAGTTCTGACGAATGTAGCTTTAGCCATGGTAGCTATTCGGTTTGATTTGAATTAGTGCGAAAAACGCGATGAATGGATTGAACTTTAACGAATCTTTAAGACATGGAGCCCTCGAGCGGATTTGAACCGCCGACCTCTTCCTTACCAAGGAAGTGCTCTACCGACTGAGCTACAAGGGCGCATGTAGAAAAGGATTCGAAGAAAGTTGCGCAATTTGCTGAGCCAGCCCTCGAAGGTCAAGTATAATTCGGGTAAGAATCGGATTTTTTTGAAAAGCCCCTGCATGCCGGACTTCCCGCGAAGGACGGGCGTCTTCATTCATCAAGCGAATACCAGGTAATGCGCCAGTAGCCGTCACCGGTTGCGGGCCGGATGTGGCCCGCGTCGATTCGCTCCAAAAGCTGACGGTCCCACTCCGGGAAACCCGATGAGCGGTCGAGCTGAACGCTCCCCGGCAGGCGGCCATGAATAACCTGATGGCTGGTGACCACCGGATCAGGAATCCCTTCAAAGGGCATGCGGCTGCTCTCCATAGGCAAGTGCACCTGCAACTTCCTGCCGCTGACGGTATCGACTGCCTCCCCCACAAGTTGCTGCGTCCCGGCTTCCGCTCCTGCAGCAAGAGGGATTTCCGGCAGCAACTGGCCCCGACGGCCGAAACCACGCAAGTCCAGCCGGGCTTCGGCCGGCACCAGCTCATTGAATGAAGGTACGCTGCCGACCGACTGGGCTGTCGGCAACCGAATACCCGGGAGGGTCAGCTCAGGAGGATAAGACGAAAACAATTCCGTTTCCTCCTGCAGACTGGCAACCTGATTGATGTCCGCTGCGTAGTTCCAACGGGTTGGCAGGAACAGGGAGGCGGGATCGCGCAGGGCGGCCT
>JBJHBN010000352.1:0-3834 GCA_050485505.1 Opitutales bacterium
GCAATAGCTTCCTAAGCAATTCCGGGATAGGATCTCCGTTGGCAACGGATTCAATCAATGTATTCAGCGATTCCTCAAGAGCTCCCGGTCGCACGTATTCATCGGGAATCCAACTGGTTATGGGAAAAATCTTACCATCCAGCTTGGTATCAAAATTCCTGGCACTGATCTTGACGGCCATCGTTCCTCTCTCGGCGTTCAGTTGCAACACTGTGAAGTTTGCCCTTGGATCCGCCACCGCCTGAACTGTATCGCCAACCTTTATCTTGATATCCTGCGTCGGGTCGAACGTGTAGCGGAAAACATAGGAACGTTTCTCAATCTCCGGCTCGTTGCTCACCAGTTGGCTCGCACCTATGCAAGCGATATCATCTTTCAATTCATCGTCCGTTGAGGCCATTCGATCAAACTTGCGCCACCAAATGGGCTTTGCGTCGCGACGGTAAAAATCCACAAAATCCCTCAATAACCGGAGCAAGCTCCGCTCATCCTCGTCCGCCTCAGCCTCTATTCTCGTATTGAGCTTGGTGTGCAGCACCAGCTTTTGCTCAATTTGAGCACGAACGGATTCCATCGGAGTTCCATCACCTCGCCGCGATTGCCAAAAAACTCCGACCTCAGCCTGCTGCTCACGCAACCAATCTGCCAGCTCCAGTGTGGAGTCGCAGTCATCCTTATTGTAATCGCGAATCTCCTTCAAAATAGCCGATGTGTCTGGAGTAGGACCTTCGCCGCTTTGTATCCACCTGTGATAGAAGACAATCGACTCATCCCCGGCCGCAACATCGGTTGCCCTCTTGGGCCGATACAACCGCTCCACGCGCTTGATTGAATAACTGGGCTCACCCAGTCGAATCCCTTCTTTTACAATCGGATATAAATCAACAAAAACTCCCCGTCTCAAAAGCTCATCCAACAGTTCCTCCGCCTCTGGATGACGCACCGCTATCCGCTTCAGGGCAGCGATTTCATAATTGGCATAATGGTAAATGTGCATATCCGGCCAATGCTGCAGGCGTTCATACGCCCAATTGAGGAAAGCGATCATCGCGGTCTCCTCCTCTTCTGGCGAGTGCGCCCACCAGTCACGGAAACGCATTTGCCCCTCATCCCGCCAGGTCACCCCCCAAAGATACTCCAAGGATTGGTCTCCCAGTGGATAGCCTTCCAGATCGAAAAAGACATCTCCGTCACTCGTCGGCGGTAAGCTTCCGAAGCCCAGCTCAGGATTCTCCACGGGCGGATAAAGCAATTTGTAAGCCGGTGCAGCCAGCGGATCCGATTTACGCAGCTCCTCTGTTTTCAACTGAAGCTGCGCCTGCTCGCGCAGTCGTTCAAAAACGTCCTGGCGCATTCCCGCCGGACATTCAGAGGCTGCGGCGAGTGCATCAATACTGCTCACACCCGCATTGTGCAATTTCTGCATCTGCCCCCTCGAAATCCTCGCCACCAGGGAAAGCGAGCGCAGCTCCTGCAGCGCCTCGTCCGCATGAGATTGCCAGTGGCGATGATCGACGTGAGCATGGGGTTCAGGCCTGTTGTCCCGATCCCAGTCCGCCATAAAATCGAGAAAGTCCTGCTTCAGGTTCAGATAGTAGGCGTAAAAGTCACCAGTGCGGAACACCTTTTCCTCCTCATTGCCCAGCACAACTCCAATTCTTTCCGGCACCTTTCCTGTCATCGATTGCAGCATCTCCGCATAACAGCAAAGCTGGACCATAAAATACGGTTTTGGACTCCTAGCCAGCTTGGTGTCCCAGACTTCATAACCCTCCTCGGGATCCGTCGGAATCCGCAGAAAGTCAGCGTATCCCGCAAAATCTTGCATCTGCAGATTGGCTTGAAAAATGACATCCGCCCCCTCCTTGATTGCGCTCAGCGTTTCCTCGACGCCTTGCTCTCCAGTTGAGTGAATCTCAATCACCCGCTTTCCCGAGCTCTTTAGCCCCTGTAGATAGCGGTCCTCATGCGCAAGGCCTTCCTCCGCAATCAGTCGATTCGATGCACTCTGCTCATCCGGACTGACGGCATCCCGATCCTCCAGATACAAACGGTCCATCCAGCTCGCAAATGGAGACTCCATAAACACGATCAAATCACTTGGTGAATACACTCGTCTGCCATCTCGAATTCTCATGGGAGCGAGCTTAACATATCAGGCGGACAAAATTTGTCCGTCAGATAGTGTATATTCCCGACCTCAAACAATTGCATCCGTTCCAACTTTTGCACATTTCAATTCTATGCGATTCCTACACACGGCAGATCTTCAAATTGGCAAACCATATCAATCGATCGAAGACACATCCAAACGCGAGTCTTTGCGGCGGCAGCGGTTGGATACGCTGAAGGAGCTCCGCGAACACATAGAGAAGGATTCCATTAAATTTGCAGTGATTTGTGGTGACCTGTTCGATTCTGCCACTCCGGAAAAGGCTACCGTATCCGCCCTCTGCTCAGCCATCGGCTCTCTGCAAATCCCCGTCTATGCGATCCCGGGCAATCACGACCACGGAGGCCCCGGCTGTATCTGGCAGCAGCCGTTCTTCACTCGCGAAAAAGAGCAATTGGCCCCCAATCTACATATCCTGCTTGAAGCCAAACCATTGGTTCTGGACAGCGCTGTGTTGCTGCCCTGCCCGCTGCTGCGGCGACACGAGAGCGGCGATCCTCTGGCCTGGTTGCAGACGCCTCTAGCCGATATCCCTACTGACCTGCCACGCATCGTCCTTGCCCACGGCAGCACACAGGGCTTTTCGTCGCGCAACGATGAGGACGATGCTGCCGTCATCAACCGCCTCAATCTTGAGCGGTTGCCGCAAGAGGAATACGATTACATCGCCTTGGGAGACTGGCATGGCTGCAAGCAAGTTTCCGCCAATGCCTGGTATTCCGGCACTCCAGAGCAGGACCGCTTCGGTAAGGGCGAAAACAATCGTCCGGGTCATGTTCTCAGCGTCAGCATCGAAGGTCGGGGTGGCGCGGTTCAGGTCAATGAAATTGCTTCCGGCAAAATCAACTGGTATTCGATTGAGCCGGTATCGCTCAATGGTGACAACGATCTGGGCGGACTAAAAGAGCGGATCGACGGGATTCTCGGCCAGCGCACAGGACAGGATCTGCTGCAGCTTGAGATCAATGGTGCCCTCAGCTTCTCCGGCCGCAAACAACTCGATGAATGGATTGAAAGCCTGCAGGCCCGGCTCCTGCGCCTCAACCTCAACACGGACATCCAACTGGAGCCCAGCGACGAGGAACTCGATGCCCTCAGTGAACGCCAGGATCCTCTGATAGCGGATGTAGCTCGCGGTCTGCGTGAGGAAATGGACAGCAATCCTCTCGCGAGAGAAGCCCTGCGCGAGCTGCACCTGCTGACAGAAAGGACAGAAGCATGAGACTCTTATCCGCAACCCTTCGCAATTACCGTCTGCACCGTGAGCTACAGGTCAATCTGGACAACCAGATGGTATTGATTCATGGCGCCAATGAGTCGGGCAAAAGCACGCTCGCCGAGGCCATTCACTGCGCGCTGTTCCTCAAAGCCAGTGGTTCGACTACCCTGCATAAGAGCATGACTTCAACGCACGGAGGCACTCCCGAGGTCGAGCTCGAATTCACCGCAGCCGGTCAGCGCCACCACCTTCTCAAGGAATTCAAACCGGGAGGCAAAACCGTGCTGTCAACTGAAGGCCAGGCCACGCTGACCGGTCCAGAGGCCGAGACCTGTTTGGCTGGCTTACTCAAGGTTGAGGACAGCGTCAGTGGTGGCGGTATTGATAAAAAGATGCGCCTCCGCTGGGGCCACCTCTGGGTATGGCAGGGCGTGAGCAGTGA
>JBJHBN010000353.1:0-3833 GCA_050485505.1 Opitutales bacterium
GGCTTGGCTCGGCACTGGGCAGATCCCCACGGAGGAGCTGGCACTTCTGGGGTCGGTTTCGAAATTTGGATTGGGGATTCGTCATGGCGACGGCAATACGCGGCAGTGCATGGCCACAGCGGTGACCGCCTATAAGGAGTCCTTCGGTTTTGATGCCCCCCCATACACTTACGAGGACTTTGAGGAATCCGATGTGCTGGTGTTTTTTGGCTCCAATCTGTGCATTGCTCACCCGATTCTCTGGCAGCGAGTGCTGCGCAATCGGCGCAATCCGGACATCCTCGTGGTGGATCCACGGGCTACGGAAACCGCACAGGCAGCCACCCGGCACTACGCTCTGCAACCGAAGTCTGACCTCAGCCTTGTCTACGGGCTTGCTCATCTGTTGTTGAAAAAAGATTGGCTGGACCATTCCTTTATTCGCAAGCACACCAACGGCTTTGATGCGTTCGCTGAATTTGTTCAGGCCTTCCATCCTGAACGGGTGTCCGCAGAAACCGGATTGAGCGTGGAGCAGCTGGAACAGTTTGCCGAGCGCATCGGTCGCGGCGGACGGGTTTCCTTCTGGTGGACCATGGGCGTTAATCAGAGTCACGAAGGCGTGCGGGTTGCCCAGGGTATTATTAACCTTGCGCTGATGACCGGCAACATCGGCAAGCCTGGCACCGGTGCGAATTCGATCACTGGACAGTGCAATGCCATGGGGTCGCGGCTGTTCAGCAATACCACAGGACTGCTGGGCGGACGCGATTTTGAAAACCCGCAGCACCGCAATGAGGTGGCCAGTATTCTAAATATCCCCGAGGAGCGCATTCCCGACCAGAAGAGCCTCGCTTACGACCAGATCATTGAAGGGATTCAGGAAGGCCGAATCAAGGGCCTTTGGATCGTGGCGACCAACAGTGCCCATTCCTGGATGCATCAGAACGGGTTGATGGATGCCTTGCGTCAGTTGGAATTTCTGGTGGTCCAGGATATGTATACCAGCACCGAAACCGCGCAGTTGGCCGACTTGTTATTGCCCGCTGCAGGTTGGGGAGAAAAGGAAGGCACCTTCATTAACAGTGAGCGCCGGTTTGGAAGGGTGCGCAAGGTGCGCCGGGCTCCAGGAGAAGCACTCAGTGATTTTTCAATTTTTCAATTGATCGCTCATTATGCCGGCTGTGCCGACCTGTTTCGTGACTGGGAAAGCCCGGAGGCTGTTTTTGAAATCCTCAAAAAGCTGAGTCGAGGCCAGCCCTGCGACATCACTGGCATCGGAGGATACAGTGCCCTCGAGAAGCAGGGAGGTATTCAGTGGCCCTGCAGCGAGCAGATGGTGTCCGATGTGGATGGTAAAGTTGCTGCCCAGCGACGCTTATTTGAGGACGGCCGCTTTTACCATGCTGACGGGCGGGCGCGGTTTATTTTCGAACAGCCCCGCGAATTGCCGGAAGCCTGCAACGTAGACTATCCCTTCACATTGCTGACCGGTCGCGGAACGTCTGCACAGTGGCATACACAGACCCGAACGTCCAAGTCCGATGTGTTGCGCAAACTGTATCCGCAGAACACCTACGTAGAGCTTCACCCGGAGGACGCCCGCACGTTGAAACTGGAGCCAGGGGAGACAGTTCAGGTGCGCTCCCGTCGAGGCAGTGTTCGCGCTGTGATTCACGTCACGCCCATTGTGCAGCCAAGGCAGGTTTTCATGCCAATGCACTATCCGGAGGTCAATCTCCTGACTTTTCCTGTAGTCGATCCCTATTCCCGGCAACCCGGATACAAGGCCTGTGCGGTCTGCATAGAAAAAACCTCCAAAAAGGATTTATCATGAGCACCCAAGCAATCGATTCCAAGAATTTCAGCTCGGAGCAACAGGAGTATCTCAAAGGTTTCTTTACCGGCATTCAGCAGCGGCCCGGTCCCAATCCCTTTGTCGGCCAGACCGCAACCGGTCAGCTCACCGCGGATCCGGCGCAGGCCGATGCGAACATGGCGGAGCCCAGTGTGCACGGGGTGCCGGTTGAGGACCTTTGTAAAGAGGAGCGCATCAAACACGAACAGCATGGCCTTGATATCTGGGACACTCTGCTCGACAATGCGGCCCGAAATAAGTTTCCCGAAGGCGGAGACGTCTTTCGCTATAAGTTCCACGGTCTGTTTTATGTCTCGCCCGCACAGGAGTCCCTGATGCTCCGTTGTCGGATTCCCGGCTGCGTGTTGCGCGCGGATCAACTGAGCGGTATAGCTGAGATCGCCGAGGATTGGGGCGGCAACTATGCTCACGTGACAACGCGCGGGAATTTGCAGGTAAGGGAGATTCAGCCCAAGGACTCTGTGGACGTTCTGCTTAAGCTACGCGAACTCGGTCTGACTGCTCAGGGCTCAGGAGCCGACAACGTGCGCAATGTGACCGCTTCGCCCACCAGCGGCTTTGATCCCGATGAGGTTTACGACGTGTTGCCTCTGGCGAAAGCCATGCATCACTACATCCTGAACAATCGCGAGATGTATGACCTGCCGCGCAAGTTCAATATCGCCTTTGACAACGGCGGCGCGGTCAGCGTCTGCGCGGACACAAATGATATTGGATTCTATGCTACCCGTGTGCCTGCCGGAAAGGCTGAAGCCGAAGGCGTCTATTTTAGGGTTCAACTTTGTGGCATCAGCGGACACAAGCAGCTCGCCAGCGACTGTGGTCTGTTGTTGAAACCCGAAGAGTGCGTGGCCGTGGCGGCGGCCATGCTGCGGGTGTTCATTGCCAACGGCGACCGAACCAACCGCAAGAAGGCCCGTCTTAAATACCTGGTCGACGACTGGGGCGTAGATAAGTTTCTGGCAGAGACCGAAAAGTGCCTTGCGTTTCCCCTGCGGCGTCTGGCCCTGGAGGACTGTGAACCCCGGCGAGCGGTAACCCCGCATGGTTACATTGGCGTGCATCCACAGAAGGATCCTGATTTTGGCTACCTCGGTGTTGTAGTGCCCGTCGGCTACCTCGAGCCCCGGCAGATGAAAGGCCTGGCGGATATTGCTTCTGAATTTGGCCGGGCTGAAGTTCGTCTGACCGTCTGGCAGAATCTGATCCTTCCCTACATCCCCATGGAGGCGATGGATACGGTGAAGGAACGGGTGCATGCCCTTGGCCTGCAGACCCGTCATCACCCCATCCAGAATGGCCTCGTCGCCTGCACTGGCAACCGCGGTTGCAAGTATGCCTCGACCGATACCAAGGGACAGGCCATTGCGCTCGGCGATTACCTGAGTGAACGCGTCGAACTGGATCAGCCACTGAATATCCACCTCACCGGCTGCCCGCACTCCTGTGCCCAGCATTATATCGGCGACATCGGCCTGCAGGGGGTGAAAGTCAAGCGCGGTGAAGAGTCTGTCGAAGGCTATCACGTGGTGCTTGGCGGCGGTGTTGATGACCGTCGCGGCATTGGCCGTGAGATTTGGCAGAGTGTTGCTTTTGACGAGCTGCCGCAGCGCCTGGAGGCGCTGTTGCTGGCTTACCTTGAAAACCGGCAGGAGAGTGAGTGTTTCACGGATTTCACCCGCCGGCATGAAATCGATGAACTTAAAAACATGATTGAGAGCCATGCCCTCCGTTGAACCCCCTAAAGCACCGGTACCCTTTGTTCCGGAAAACGCACCCTTCAGCACCGAGCAGCGTGCCTGGCTGAACGGCTACCTCGCCGGTATGTTTGCCGATGCGGGGGCTGGAGCCACGCCCGCTGCAGCGAGCGGCCCCGCGCTGACCCTGCACATCCTGTACGGATCCCAAACCGGCAATGCGGAAACGCTGGCCCGGCAGGCTGCGAAGCAGGCCAAGGCCAAAGGCATGGCCGTAG
>JBJHBN010000354.1:0-3831 GCA_050485505.1 Opitutales bacterium
GGGTTATGTGGAGGAATTAAGAACTGATAATTACCAATGGAACGAGGATCGAACTATAGCCGTCGCAGATAACGCCTTGAGCGGTCTGATTTTTGATGCTTCTCACGTCGGCCGGCACTCCAGTTTCGAGGCGTTTATTGAAGATGTGTTGAGTAGTAGGCTGGTTCTTTACAAAACAGTCGTTCCCGGGTGGTTCATACTTGAGTATCAGGGCTCTGGTGAGGATGCAGCTGTACTGCGGTTGAATCTGGCAAACAACGAGGCTCCAGCGGTGAATGGCAATGTTGTCGATTATGAGAAGAGACTCTTAATTGATTCACCCTTCATGCGTTCGAAATTTGCTACCGGGGTCTTTGAATATCAGATTGGTGACTTTGTTAAAGAGGTCGCCTTTTAGTAATCAGATTTATTTTAACAAGTGAGCTTATGAAGTGTTTTTATTCGTTTTTGGGAGTATTTGTATGTTTGTTGCATCTCGATGGCGGAGATTTACTCGACGGATGGTATGAATGGGATGAGGTAGTATCCGTAGCCGGAGGTGTTGGTGGGCAATATTACGTGTTGGATTACGACACTGCGAACAAGGCGCTAGGAGATTTTAGTATCAGGTATCAGCATCGATCGGCTGCGAACGCTGGTCGACTTGCATTTTCACCATTTCCTCACAGCGCATGGGCGATCTCTCAGGATGATTACATTCGCTTTTGGATCTCCGTCGAGCAGGATTCATCTGCTTCTGGCCCAAGCCTGGCGCTTGAGTTGCGTGACGTCGAAGGGAATGTGGCGAGAACTCCCATTCAGTTGCCTGAAGGTTATCAGGGTGAATGGGTTTTCGTTGAAACACCTGTGACTGAACTGGACGGTTCTGCCGGATTGGAGCTGGAATCCGTGGCTGAGATTGCTTTAGCCGAAGGTTTCTCAGAGGGCATGGTTCTTCGCGTGGATGGATTGCATCTCAGAGCGGAGGAAGGCATTATTGGTATTACTTCGAAAGGGGTGACGCAGAGAGTAAATGATGCGAAAATCTCACGGATACACCGAGCTGAAAACATATATGAGCGAATGATCAACGATTCGGATGGTCATAGACTCAGTAGGCTTTACGCACATTTCTGGTTAGCCGAAGATCTGGAGTGGGCAAACTCTGAGATAGAACGTCTGTTTGTTGAGAAAAGGGACTGGATGAATGAAAACTATGGGTTTGCTGATACCTGGAACCTTTTCGCTACTCCATGGATACTCCGGATGTACTTTACCTTCGGGCCGGGAGAAAATGCCACGAACAACCGGCTCACCAGCGCCTCTGAGGAGATCCTACTGGAGTTGCTCTGGGAGCGAACCAAAGGAAAAAACGACATTCATTGGGCACGCAATAGAAATCCCTGGATCATGGATGGAAGCGAGAACCATGATATAAATGGAATCGTTTCCAGTTACCTGAGTTCACTTGTTTTCAAAAACCATCCTGATTTCGCGGAGCGAATTTATCCCAACGTGGGAAAGGGTGGAGGAGCGGGATACTGGTTTCACCGGGATCGTGGTTTGATCCGTTTTTATGGTCCCTACGGCAGGGCTGACTTTTCAGACGGTGGGAGTTACGTTGCAGCGGACCACTATGAAGCTTGGGGAGAAGTAATAAAAGAGGTGATCACTGCACGTGCAAAAAAAGGGTTCTTCTTGGAGCAGGCTTCGCCAACTTACATGAAATACACACTCGGCTTTCTTCAGGATGTGTACGAATTCGACGCGTCTTCGGCCATGCGTGAGCATGTTGGTAACTTCTTGGATCTTGTGTGGACAAAATGGGCATTGGAAAGCTTGCATGGGCAGAGGGGTGGCGCAAAGACGAGGGATCATACTATACTGAATGTTCAGGGTGATTCAATGTACCAGATGGCCCGCTTTCTGATGGGTAGCTACCTGACTCAGACCGACCATTATTATTCTTTGCCTGCTTCAGACTATGAACTTCCGGAAATGGTATGGCGAGTTGCTCTTGATAGGCAGGGGTTGGGCGAGTTTTCGTTGCTTTCGCGCACAATCGGCGAGGAACCTGGCGAGCTTCCCAGGGAGCCCGGACTTGAGCGGTCGCTCAATTTGGACGCCGAGCACCGAATGTATCGCTACTCGTGGATAACTCCGCACTCTATCTTAGGTGCACAGATGGATCACCCTCTGGCTGTTCACTCACACCTCAGCCCGACGAGCCGTTTGTATGGAATCAACTTTAGCAGCCATCCGGATGCCCGCATATTTCCCATCGGAGTTCGCCAGATTGCTGAGGATGATTGGCAGTTGGTGCGTAGGGGTGGGCCTATGTATAGGGCTGTCCAGCACGAGCATGTCCTGGTAAGCCAGCAGTCGAGGGGCTACATTCAGGTCAATCCTGATTGGTTCCCTCAGCGGAGTCTGGCTCCTGTTCCGTTTGGCGTGTATTTTTCGCCCAAGATTGAAACTATTGTGGAAAAAGAGGGCTGGATTTTTGCCCAGTCAGGTGCTGCTCTGGCTGCTGTGCGCATTGTCGAGGGTGAATTCATGGCAGGAGATGGTATCGATGATGTGACAAGCTTCACAGAATACTATGCGTCGGACTCACTTGTGGAACCTTTGCGTAAGGATTCTTATCAGTGGAGCCGTGACCAGACTCTTGCGGTGGCACGCAATGCCTTTTCCGGGTTGATAATGGAAACATCGTGCCTGGATCGACATCAGGATATGGATGCCTTCATCGACGATATCCTGGAGACGCGGCTTGAACTGCAAAAAACTGTCGTTCCGGGGTGGTATACCCTTGCATATAAGGGAACCGGAGATTCCCCTTTGATCGAATTCAACCTGAGTAACAATGAGGTGCCTCGTGTAGGTGGTCAGGCACTGAATTATGAGCCGGAATTCCTCTTCGAGTCACCGTATTTGCGGTCCACTTACAAGAGTGGTCGTATCCGAATTGAGGTTGGAGAGAGTAAGCACTCGTTCTCGTTTAAGTAAACAGGACATCTGTGGGTGGATAATGCAGTTTATGTGGCTGAAATTGCATAAATATATCCTTGGATTGAGATTATCTGTAATATTAGCGCAAGCGTAGTTGCGATCGCTTTCAGGCGACTATCTACGTGGTGGGTGAAAATGCTTAGTTTCTGAGAATCTTTCAGTATTGATCCAGAGTCATGTCGAAGAGATTCTGATGTTTAGATCTCGTGATGTCAGATAGACTTCAAGTGCCCCATTAGATAAACTCCTATGACCAAATAAATGAAAACATCTAGACTCAAACAATTTCACTTCTCATGTCGAGGAATGCTGACAATTGCAGCTGTGCTGGGCATTCCTTTCGTAAGTTTAGCGCAGCAAACCCAATTGGAGGATGAGACAGTTTTTGACCTTTCGCCGTTTGAGGTGACCGCAGAGGGTAACGTTGGATACCTGGCAAACGCGACACTCGCCGGAACCCGGCTCAATACGCGCTTGGAAGATGTCGCAAGCGCCGTACAAGTGCTGACAACGGAGTTTCTGGAAGACGCTGGTGCCCGCGATACGGCAAGTTTGTTGATTTATGCTACCGGCACGGAAGCTGGTGGAGTGTCGGGCAACTTCAGCAGTGCAGAGTTGACCAACGAAACGGCCAGAGATGAGCGTGTTCGTCGAAGTCCTCAGGCAAACACTCGTGTCAGGGGCCTGGACCGTGCGGACATGACGCGAAACTACTTTTTGACAGATATCCCTTTCGATTCATACAACACCGATCAGGTAACAGTCAATCGGGGACCGAATGCTGCCCTTTTTGGACTGGGTAGTCCTGGGGGTATTGTTAATGCAGCGTTGAAACGGGCC
>JBJHBN010000355.1:0-3830 GCA_050485505.1 Opitutales bacterium
CACATATACCGCGCAGATCGGTGTCGGCGTGGAGCGCCTGGTCGCCGACAAAGCGCGTCAGAATAAGCGCACATGAGTGTTATTTCGGCGAGAAAGCGGCGCAAGGCCGAGATTAACATCGTTCCTCTGATCGATGTACTCGTGGTGCTTATCTTCTTTTTTTTGGTTTCCATGCAGTTTCGCAACCTCACGGTCCTGAACCTGACCTTGCCGAGGGTGGAAACCGCCGGTCAGGAGGAGGCACCCGACCGTCTGGAGATCGCGATTGATGCCGAGGGCCAGTTCTTTTTCAATGGTGACCAGATTGAGATGGATGCACTTACCGAACAGGTTCGGCTTTACGGTCAAGCCAATCCGCGCATACCGGTCGTTATCGTCGCCGATGAAAATAGCTTTCTGCGCCATGTAACCTACGTCATGGACCTTGCACGCAAATCGGGACTGGAAACCATCCGCCTGCAAACCCGCTGACACAATGGACTGGGACCGCTTGTTCGCAGTGGCTGAAGCGCGTGTGGCAGCAGTCTGTAAATCGTTTCCGGATGCGCTCAAAGCTGAAGTTGAAGCAGTACCTTGCATTCTCGAACGCTGGCCGCCAAAGGGGCTTGAACCGGATATAATGGGTTACTATCCGGCTTTTGAGGACGATCGGGTGGGGGAGGAAAAGGGTCCGATTTTTCTGTTCCTTGGTCCAATCCAGACCTCTTCCGAAGCCTGGGGAAAGGACTTTGGAGATGAGGTGGAACGTACCTTTTTACACGAGCTTGGACACCATTTGGGCCTTGACGAAGAAGAGTTGAGAGAACGGGATTTGGATTGAATACCCGCAGATGCAGTTGATACAAGAAATCCATCTTTAAGATCCATGGGACGATTCACACGGACTCTGATCATCGCGGTTCCACTGGTGCTTCTGGTAAGCATGGTCGTGCTTTCACTCATGCTGGGGCGTGTCGTTAAAATGAGTCTGGAACACTATGTTCCGCAAATGATGGAAACCGAGGTGCGAATCGAATCTGCGCACTTCAACCCCCTTATCGGACGGGTGCTCCTGAAAGGTACTGAAGTGGACAACCCTGAAGGTTTCAGCGACGGCCAGGCCTTTACTTTTGACGAAGTTGGCGTGTTGATTCGCATGGGATCTCTGTTCAGCGATGAAATACATATACGCGAAATTCGCCTGCGTGAGCCTCAGGTATTTTACGAACGGCGGGTGCGCGACAGCAACATCAGCCGCCTGATTGCAAACATTGAGGGATCATCAGTCGATGAAAAGCCCGAGCCTGATGGATCGGGCTCCGACGGCAATGTTCGCTTTCGCATTGATCGCTTGCTGATCGAAGAAGGACGGATAGCCGTAGGTATCGGACCGGGGGCAATACGCTTGACCTTGCCCCAGGTGGAGATGAGCGATTTGGGCTCGGAGGGCAGGGGACTGACCCTGGATCAAACGGTCCTATTGGTGCTGCGGATAATCGGCCGCAGCGTGGGTGATGCCGCCACCGATGTACCGGGAAATGTGTTCGACCGGATTCGTGGGCTATTTCAAAGCGGAAATGATGATTGAACCTTTGCATTTTCGCCGCGGTTGGCAAAACTGACCGAATCATGACGACACGTATTGAAAAAGATTCGATGGGCGAAATGCAGGTTCCGGCGCAGGCGCTCTACGGGGCCTCCACTCAGCGGGCAGTGCTGAATTTTCCTATTAGCGGGCAGCCGATGCCACCCGCTTTTATCCACGGCCTCGGCCTGGTAAAGTGGGCCTGCGCCAGCGCGAATGAAGAGCTCGGGCGTCTGTCCAAGGAAAAAGCCGATCACATTCGCGAAGCAGCTGATGAAGTTTTCCAGGGCAAACTAGACCAGCATTTTCCCGTCGATGTATTCCAGACCGGATCCGGCACTTCGTCGAATATGAATGCCAACGAGGTCATCTCCAACCGCGTCTGCGAAAAACTTGGCAAACCGATTGGATCCAAAGACCCCATTCATCCGAATGATGACTGCAATATGGGGCAGTCGTCGAATGACATCATCCCGACCACCTTGCACGTGGCCGTTGCCGTGGCCCTTAAAAACGACTTGCTGCCAGCATTAAGACAGCTGCAGAGCTCCCTGGAGAAGAAGTCTGAAGAGTTCTCCGATGTCGTAAAAATAGGTCGCACCCACCTGATGGACGCCACACCGCTTACCCTCGGCCAGGAATTTAGCGGTTATGCTGCACAGGTTCGCAAGGGCATTCTCCGAGTAGAAAAAGGCATTGAAGCCCTGAGTGAATTGGCCATCGGCGGAACCGCTGTGGGTACCGGGATCAATTGCCATCCCGAATTTGCCGGCAAGGTTTCGCGGCTGCTTGCTGAACGCACCGGCATCGCCTTCCGCGAAGCGGACAACCATTTCGAGGCCCAGGGCGGTCGCGATGATGCCGTTGAAGTGGCTGGCTACTTGAGCACCATTGCGGCCAGCCTCACAAAGATCGCCAACGACATCCGTCTCCTTGGCAGCGGTCCTCGCTCCGGCATTGGAGAGATCGCCTTACCCTCGACCCAACCCGGCTCCTCCATCATGCCGGGAAAAGTGAATCCAGTCATGAGCGAAATGCTCGTGCAGGCTTCGATTTATGTTCAGGGCATGTCGCAAGTCGTCGCCATCAGCGGCCGCGACGGCCATTTTGAGCTGAATGTGACCATTCCTTTGATTGCCAAAGCTTTGCTAGACTCGGTTACCGTGTTGAGCAATGGCAGTCGCACCTTCGCCGAGCGTTGCGTCGATGGCATCGAAGCCAACCGCGATCAGTGCGACCAGCTGGTCAAGCGCAGCCTGATGCTGGTAACCGCATTAAATCCATACATCGGTTACGACAATGCCGCCCGGGTCGCCAAAAAGGCCTTCGCCGAAAACAAGACTCTGCGCGAAGTTATCCTCGAAGAGGGCCTGCTGGATGAGGCCACTCTGGACAAGGCTCTGGACCCAATGGACATGATTCAGCCCAAAGCCTGATCAAGAGTCACACCAAAAGAGTCACCATCCGTATTTCCCGAAGGTCAGAACACAGTTAGTGTTCTGACCTTTTCGGATGCCACTGGAATGCCCTCTTCCACGGCAGGATAAAATTGAAGCTTTAGAAGTGAATGGATCGTTGAATCCGGGACCGGCCCGGAACCATGGTCAATCCGTTCCACCCCTTCCACCAATCCGAGAGAGTTGATGCTGAGAAGGAATTCGATTTCCGTGCCGGATTGCAATCGGTCACTGACGATTCGGGAGTCCGTCGCGCTCCACAGCTCGGCCCCGCGCGTTTCGGTTGGGTCCATGCTCTGCTGGACTTCCAGTTTGGCTGTTTGGAAGCGTTGGTCAACCGGACGGTTCCGGTAAATCGCTGCCTTCCGCAGTGGGGTCAACAGTTCCTCACCCTGGCTAAAAAAGAAGACCGAGAGGTCCTTACGGTCCCAGATGATTTCCGGGAGATATTCGCTGAGTCGGTTTGCGCGTCCCTCTCGAAGGTTACCAATTCGAAACCAGTGAAACTTGGGTTCATGCGCTCTATTTTCATTGATGACCAGCATCAGCACATCCGAAACATCCTGATCCACATGGATTTCACCGACCAGACGCGGATCGCCTCCGGTAACGACCAGGTTTTCTCCGTCTCGCCAGAATGGGGTTTCGTAGGTGAGATTCAGTTCGGTGACAGCAATGGGGTGGAAAGCGGGAGCAGGCATCAGGTGTTGCTGAGCGTCCACTTCGAGACGCTGCCGCCGTTGGTCCACATCAACCATGGGTCGCAGGCGACTTACATTCACGATAGTCCTAGCTGCACCATCAAGGAC
>JBJHBN010000356.1:0-3830 GCA_050485505.1 Opitutales bacterium
CAACGCCGGTTCGACCGGAACCGGACAGTTCCAGAAAAAACTCGAGGTCTGCGGGGCGGGTCTGGTTCAGCATGAACTGCTTGAGGGTGTTGACGCTGCGGTCCAGAGCGACTTGGGAAGTGATCTCCTGCGCTTGGTAGGGTTCCAGGGCCTCCGCCTGGATAACTGCGATTACCGGTGACATGAGGAAGAAGGTCAGAAATAAGCTGATAGCGATGATCACCTGATTGGAAGGCGTAGTCTGGAGACCCATGGCATTTCGCAGAAAACTGAGAACGATAGTAATTCGCAGAAAGCTGGTCATCATGAGGACGATTGCTGGTCCCAGCGAAACGATAGTCATGATGAACAGAATCTGAATCACCATGCTGTAGTCGGCTTCGTCACCTCCTTGATTGTAGCTGATACTGAAGTTTGCGCCTCCATCCTGCGCGCCTGCAATGCTTGTCAGACCGGTATACGCAAGAACGGCGAGCAGGGGAATTGCTCGTCGTATCCATGTCCGGTCAAACTGGGATTCGGCCCTGGTCATTGCATTGTATCCTTTGGCAGGAGATCATCAAAGCGTGAATCGGTTGTCGCGGGTTCTTCGCCAGCTTTGACTTTGCAGAGGTAGTTTATCTGTCCAGGTGAGACTCCAATCAGTATCCGCTCGCTCTCATAACTGGCTACGACAATAAACTGACGCGGTCCTACCATGCAGCTTTCGCTAATGTTCAGCTTACGGTTTCCTCCCACTGCACGCGGCATGCGTTTGCGCCAGAGGATCCAGACCAGAGGGATCGCGAGGATGAATAGAAGGATAATTGGCAACAACGACGACGTGGCCGATCCGGGCCAGAGGTCCGGAGAATCGGTAGCGGTAAGCAGTTGCAGGTAGTTGATCATCGCTCATTTACAGGCCTCTCAGCCCATCTTGATTTCGGTGATTTTTATTCCTAGATGATCGTCGATAATAATGACTTCGCCTTCAGCAATCAGGCGGTCATTGAGGTAGAGCCCAACAGGGTCCGTTGCGAGCTGATTCAGCTGGACGACGGCACCCGGCGATAGCTCCAGAATTTCTTTCATTCTCAGGCGGCAGGATCCGAGTTGAACGGTGGCGTGAACTCTGACATCAAGTATCGTGTTCAGCGCGTTTTCGTCATAAGTTTGGCTCATTGGGTTCAGTCAGTTTGGATTGAATGCGAATACAGCGTTGGCCATTCTGGACGCCTGGCTCGACGATAAATGCACCTTTGCCGGCAAGTTCCAGTTCCAGATTGCCTTCGTGGCGTTTATTGATAGGGATCACAGTTCCGACTTCGAGGTTCAGCCAGTCGGAAAGTTGCATTGGCGGAGTCTGCCAGGATGCGGTCACAGGTATACTGATCTCACCGTAGCTATCGCGCCAGGCGATCTTACGCTCGCCGTGAGCGTAGTCCATTTCCTTACGCCGTTTGTTTTGTAGATTGCGTACTAAGGGTTCAACCAGATGAAGGGGAAAAGCAATCTGCATTTGTTCAAGGCAGTCCCGGACTTCGAATTCAAGAGCAAGTAACAGAACAATGGAATCGTGGGGGGCCGTCTGCAGAAAGCGGCCGCTAAGTTCGTGTCCGACGATTGAGGGTTCGAGTGTTTCATCGTAGTCCCAGTTGCCCGCCCACTCTTTTAGCACAATGCCGATCATTTCATCGATCAGATCGGTTTCTATCTCAGTGAGGTAACGATCGGCATTAACTGCTTGTCCTGCACCACCCAGCATTCGACTGGCAATCGTCAAGGCCAGCCGGGGGTTGATGTCGATGATGCACAGTCCAGGCAGGGGATTGACTTTGAAGAAGCAGATGTGTGTCGGATTACTCATGCTCTCGGTGTACTGACCATAAGAAATGGTGGAGAGCTTGGACATCTTGATGGAAATCTCCAGGCGTAGGAAAATCGCCATGCGTGCTTCGAGATAGCGGATGAAGTCCTCATGCAGCAGGCGCAGACGGCGCATCTCGATCTCACTCAGAAAGATCGGAGTACGAAAGTCATAGGGCTCAATATGAACGCTCTCAGTGTGACGTGAGCGCCTGTTATCGTGCCAGATAATGAGGCTCGATTCCTGTTCAGTGGCCTGCGCAAGTAGATTGTCGATCTCGTCCTGTGAGAGCATGCCGCCCTCCATGTCGAACGGATTGTTTTCCTCTTCGTCGGAGCTCATTGGACAATGAATTCGGTAAAGTAGAGCTCTTGAACCGTGTTGGTTCCCGCTACGTCATTTATGTTTTCGATGAGTGCCTGGCGAATTGCATTGCGAACGCCGGGCCCCTCGAGCTCAGTGAGCGTGCGGGTTGAGAGAGTGGACAATACCGCATCAAGAATAGCGGCCCGGTGTTTCTCCATTCGATTGCTTATGTTTTCTTGGTTACTTGCGACTTTGAAGCTGATTTTCAGGAAACGTGTTCCCATCGTGCCTGCAACATTCACGACAATTCCCCTGAACTCATGGCTGTGCGGCAGCTCTTGGCGGGTTGACGGATTGCCGGCGACAGGGGCCTGAGTCTGGGGTTGTGCGATGGAGATGCTGCCGCTGTCGACTGCTTCCTTGATCCGGGGAATGAGTACCAGTTCGGTCAAGAGGAAGGACGCGAGTGGCATCAGCACGATCGCAAGAACGAGCACCAGCCAAGGAAAGCGCTGCCGAGGGCTGTCTTTCCCTTTCGCTACATCGTCAAACTCTGTTGGATCCGGATCAGGCATCAGTGGTTAGGGTCCTTAACGTTTGAGGTTCACGATTTCCTGTAGCATGTCGTCCGAGGTGGAAATAAGCCGGGAGCCGGCCTGGAAAGCGCGCTGAGTTGTGATCATGTTGGAAAACTCCTCTGTCAGGTCGACGTTTGAACCTTCCAATGCACGGGCCTGGATAAAGCCCACACCGTTTTCATTGGGACGGTAATACTGAAGCTGGGCCTCGCTGGGCCGGGTCCCAATGGCCCAGTTCATGCCGCCAACGGGGCCGGCGTTTACTGTTCCTGAATAGAGACCGTTACCCATAGCCGAAAGTGAACTCGGATCATTGACCTGTTGCAGTAGTAACTGACCGCGGGTGTAGGTCGAGCCATCATTGAGGAAGAGGTTTACCTGACCTTCTTTGTCGATAGCCCAGGATTCAATAGCCAGGGGCTGTTGCCTCGGATCATCCGCAGAGGCTGCAGGGACAGCGATTTGTGGATTCGTCGGATCCCATTCCATCGCCTGGTCCAGCATACCGATGGTGGGCATGGGTGCATTTGGATTCCAGGTGCCGACCTCAGGAGGTGTCTGGCTGTCATCGACATGGTCGTATCCTGTTGGAGAGTCGGGGTTGGCGACTGCGAAGGTTCCATCACTCAAAATGATACGACCATTTGGATCCAGTGGACGACCTGCTGGATCGGTGTAGTAGAAACCCGTGCTTGAAGAAGCATTGGGGCTTGCCCGGTTGGCATCTTCGAGAATGATGTTTCCTTGCATGTCGACTGGACGGTTCTGTGCGTCAACGCGGACATCGTTGGCTAGGTCAATGCGGATGCGTCCAATGCTGTCGGGGTTTTCGAATTGGCTGCCGCCGGTCAGTCCCAGCAGGTAGTAACCGTTTTGATCTACCATATAACCTTCCTGATTGACGCGGAAGTTGCCGGTCCGGGTTACGAAATTGGTATTGTTTGATGCATCATAGACGGTGAAGAATCCGCTGCCGGCGATGGCCAGATCGGAATCAACACCGGTTTGATTGACCGTGCCCTGGGTGAAGAGTTTTTGCACTGATCCAAGACCGACACCGGTGCCTATCTGCATCGGTGGTGTATTGGAGCGGTCACCGG
>JBJHBN010000357.1:0-3812 GCA_050485505.1 Opitutales bacterium
CCCGTGGGACCAGGAGCAGACGCATGAAAGCCTCTGTATTCCTTTGATCGACGAGGTTTCGGAATTGCTCGATACGATCGACCGCAAGGACCGTGAGCACATGAAGGAAGAGCTGGGCGATGTGTTGTTGCAGGTGGTGTTTCATGCGCAGCTGGCGGCGGAAGACAGTAATTTTGATTTTGATGATGTGGCTGCGGCAATTAATGAAAAGTTGATCCGCCGCCACCCGCACGTTTTTGGCGATATGGAGCTGAAGGATACGGCCGCCGTCCTGAAACAATGGGAAGCCATCAAAGCCGAGGAAAAGAAAAACGGCCAGTCGGGTGGGCTGAGCTCCGATTTTTTCAAGCCGGTGCCACCGCGGGTGCCGGCCCTGTTGTACGCGCATGAGCGCTACAAACAAATTCGCAAGAAGCAGTTGGATCTGGATCCCGAACTGCTCGATCTGAATGGCCTCGAAGAGGTGGCCGAGGACCTGAGCGAAGAAGAAGCAGGTGCTATGCTCTTTCAACTGGCGGCTGCGTGTCAGATTCAGGGCATCGACCCGGAATCCGCCCTGCGTCGCTACACCAGCCAGCTTTCTCAAGAGATTGAAGATGCCTTTGGCAGCCGTCAGACTATGTGAAGCCGCCACCCGGGAGGGTGTGGTTTTGATTCCCTACCGCATGGATCGCAATCCACGCTTGCGGCATTTACGCATCGTCATCGACGAATCCAATCAGGTGGTGTTGAAAACACCGCAGCGGGTCAGTGATCGCCAGGCGATCCGCTTTCTGAATGAGAATGCGGACTGGGTGATGCAGCGTCTGCAGCAGCGGCCAACGACGCCGTTGTTGCTCGATTACCTGCGCAGCAACCAGCGCCTGTCTTTTGCAGGACGTTGGCGGCCGATCACGTTCTACTTCCGTGCCCGAAGGCCGTCTTATGACCTCGATGACCCGGAGGAGGTGGCGCTGTTTCTGGATGCCCAGCGGGATCGGGAAATACAACTGCGCTGGCTTTTGATAGAGATAGCCAAGCGTACTTTACCCCAGCGGGTGGAATACTTCTCGCGTCGACATGGGCTCAAGGCCCACGGCGTTGGGGTTCGGGACCAGCGCTCGCGCTGGGGATCTTGTAGCGAAACAGGGGGTCTGTCCCTGAATTGGCGCTTGATTTTGCTGCCGCCGCGTCTTCAGGACCACATCATCCTGCATGAATTGGCCCACTTACAGCACTTTGACCATTCCAGAGCCTTTTACAAACTGCTCAATCAGCTGGATCCGCAGTCGGCAAAGCACAGTGAGGAACTGACAGATTGGAGTTACCGTGTCATGGGTTTGGCACGAAACCTTCTGCAAGTGGCTTCATGAGTCGTGGATGGCGCATCGCCGCGGATACCGGGGGCACTTTTACGGATTGTCTGGGACAGGATCCGGGCGGGCATTGGCACCGCTGCAAGGTCTTGTCCCGATCCTGCTTGCGGGCGCGGGTGAAACGTTGGCTCAATGCAAGTGAAGTGGAATTGGATGCGGACTGGCCGCTGCCGGAAAACTTTTTCTGCGGCTATCAGCTCGAATGGGATGGCAATGGAGGCGAGAACCCTGTTGAGATTCGTGGTCACAGCGTTAAACCACACCGGCTCATCCTAAGTAAACCCATCGCCGAGGACCTGCGTGGGGGCATACAGGCCATAGAAGTCCGGTCACCGGAAGAGCCACCGGTTTTCGCCGCCCGCTTTCTCACCGGAAGTGCTTTGCAGGAGGCGTTGCCGGTCGAGGATTTTCGCCTGGCAACCACGCGCGGCACCAACGCCTTGCTCGAAAATAAAGGTGAACCGCCACTGCTCATAGTCAATCAGGGTTTTAAGGACCTTTGCCGCATTCGTGACCAGAAGCGTCCCGACCTTTTTGCATTGGAGATTCCAGACCGGCCAGTCCTGCACGCTGCGGTGTTTGAGCTCAAAGGACGTCTGGCAGCGGACGGATCAACGGTTGAGGCCTTCGACCTGAATGCCCTGAAGTCACAATTGGAAGTTTTGGAACCCGCTGCGCGTCGCAGTGTCTGCGTATCCCTGATCAACGCCTATAGGCAGCCTGAACAGGAAGTCCGTTTACTCAAGCATTTGTCGTCACTGGGTTTCACTACAGCGGTAAGCGCTGCTGAGGTTTCGAACGAGCCGCACTATTTGCGACGCACCGAAACTGGGGTTACTAACGCGTATTTGAGTCCGATCCTTGATCGCTATTTCGACCGCGTTGCCGAGCCTTTAGAGAAAGGTAGCCTGCGCATAATGACCAGCGCTGGCGGACTGGTTTCACGTGGGCGTTACCGTCCGGTGGATGGTCTTCTGAGTGGCCCCGCCGGGGGTGTGCTCGGTGCGGTGAACGCAGGGCGTCGGGCTGGCCTGCGGCAGGTGTTGGCATTTGATATGGGCGGAACCAGCAGCGACGTTTCGCGCTGGCGCGACCGCTATCGGGTCTTGCACCGACACCGGGTCGGCGATGCGACTATTGCCGCACCGGCTCTTGCGATAGAAACCGTGGCTGCCGGAGGTGGATCCATTTGTGGCTACAATGGCGAAAAGTTTTTTGTTGGGCCCGAAAGTGCGGGTGCCTATCCAGGGCCAGCCTGTTACGGGCGCGGTGGTCCTCTGACCATTACCGATGTCCACTTGCTGTTGGGCTGTTTGGACCCTCAGGGCTTTGGTATTCCGGTCTTTCCAGAACGGGCCGAAACGGTCCTGACCAAACTGATGGAGAAGGCGGGCGTTTCGGACCGGGAGCAACTGCTTGCGGAGTTTCTGCAACTGGCCAATGAGAAAATGGCGGCTGCGATCCGCTCTGTCAGTTTACGTGAGGGCGAAGATCCGGGGGAATACGGTCTGGTCGCCTTCGGTGGTGCTGGTGGGTTGCATGCAGTGGACCTGGCGGAGATGCTCGGGGTCGAAACGGTTGTCATTCCAGCGGAAGCTGGCTTGCTTAGCGCGAGGGGACTGGTTGAGGCAAGGCCGGAGGCACGTCGTGAGCGTTCGGTTCTTCAGCCCTTGAAAGATGTTGAAGGAAACCTGACGGATTGGATGGATCAATTGGAGAAGGAGGCGCGTCAGCAATTGATCGAGGAAGGGGTTGATGCCTCAGGTCTGGAAGCCGCGGATGTATTGCTGTCGCTGCGCCTGCTTGGGCAGGAGAGTAGCATGGACGTCGAATGGCAATCCGGCATCGATGTCGAAGTGGCCTTTATCGAAAAGTATGCAGCGGTTTTTGGCTACGCTCCTACTTCGGTGGATATTGAATGTGTGCGGATGGTGGTGGCTGTTTTGGGTCCTGCGTCGAAGCAGCTGGATGAATCTTTTGAAATGCCGGATAGGCAGACGGCCAATTCTTCTCCGCAAAACACCCTGACGGCCTGCCTGCGGGGGCAGTCTGTGTCCCTGCCTGTTTACGAACGCCAGGCGCTGCAATGCGGCGAGGCGATCCGGGGGCCGGCATTGTTCACGGATCCTTGGTCGACTACAATCCTGCCTCAAGGTTGGACCGCGCAAATGGGTTCGCAAGGCAGCTTGCGACTGACACAGGCTAAAGTGCCTGATTCGGTTCATCAGCACGGTGGATCTGAGAATGCGGAACGGCGGCAACTACTGGGCCGCGAATTGTTTCAACAACGCTGTGCGGCCATTGTTGAAGAAATGGGGGTTCAGCTGGAGCGAACCGCCATTTCGGCGAATATCCGCGAGCGTCTGGATTTTTCTTGCGCATTGTTAGATGCCGAAGGCCGCTTGGTCGTCAACGCCCCGCACATCCCGGTCCACCTGGGGGCCCTGGGGCTGTGCG
>JBJHBN010000358.1:0-3810 GCA_050485505.1 Opitutales bacterium
GACAGGCTCAAAGGCCTTCTGAATCGAGGACACTGTCCAGAAGAACATGCCCGCGTTCCAATAGAAGTCCCCCGACTGCAGATAGCCCTCCGCAGTTGCCAGGTCCGGTTTTTCCTTGAATTGCTGAACCGCGTAAACAGCCTGCCCTTCCCGCTCAACAACGGTCGCTCCGCGCTGAATATAGCCGTAGCCAATTGCCGGATAGTTGGGCCGAATCCCGACCGTCACCAAGGCATCTTCTGCTTCTGCGGCCGCAAAAGCAGCCTGCAGGGTTTTCTGAAAACCCGGTTTGTCATAGATTACGTGATCCGCCGGCAGCATCGCAAAGCTGGCATCGGGATCCCGTCGGCGCACTAAAACCGTAGCCAGAGCCACGGCGGCGGCGGTATCGCGACCCACTGGTTCGGCAATGACATTTGCTTCGGGCAATTGAGGACAAATCCGCAGAACCGCTTCCCGCTGTTCGACATTCGTGATTACAAGAACCCGATCGACGGGATAATCCGCGCCAAGGCGTTCGATCGTTTGCACCAGCATGGCTTGGTCACCAACCACCGGCAGCAAATGCTTTGGGCAGACCGAACGGCTCAGCGGCCAGAATCGCTCCCCGCGGCCGCCAGCCATAATCACTACGTAGCGAGAACTCATATCAGGCAGCAAAGTTGTTTACCGGGACCATGGACCCCTTCGATCAGGATCCCCTCGACATCCGCCGTTTTGCTCGGTCCGGTGACAAAAACGATGGATGGATCGTCATCAAACGCCGCAACCGCCGAAGGCACGTCAGGATAGATCTCATCCTCCCTGATCAAGGCAACGTGCACCCACGGTGCCAAGGCGCCGAGACGGGAAGAGGTTTTGCGATCGGTCAGGATGATGGTTCCAGTTTCGGCGATACCTCCCGATCCCCGGGTGATACCAAATGTATACTCATCAATGCGCGATCGGTCCAGGTCGGTTTCGAGCTCCAAACCCTCCAAATCGGCAGCAAACTGCTCCTTCAGGACTGGATCGATATAGCCCTTGGTCAGGCCTTCCGCTTTCAACCAATCGCGCAATTCCTGAATGCCTTGGACGAATGTCCCGTGCACCGCTTCCAGGCGGTATTTAAAACGGTCTACCCTGTTATCGAGTCCAGCCGGATGATTCTCGGTGACCACCAGTTCGTCTGCCCATTCAGGATAGGGTGTCTGTTTGCCCTCAAGCGGCGCCAAGGCGGCACGGATGTCCCTAAAAATTGCTTCGCGGTCACTCATGATTGTTTCGAATTCCTTTGTTTCATCCACCTGCGGAAAGAGCCGCCCTTGAACTTCGGCAAGGTGCGGGACGATTGCCAGGCCTTGGCCGCCGGGGCCGCATTAAGCACGGCGTGAGGCGTCAGGTTCATAGCATGACCCAGCTTCATCGCGGTTTTCCAAGCCGCGGGCTGGGTCGCAAGATACGACCACATTCTAAAGCCCGGCGTATTGACGCTGGCCTTTTTGGCACCCTCTTTTTTAGCCTTGTTGCGCAGGCGCAGCAGCAAGTCCGGAATAGGGATATTCACAGGACAGACCTCATTGCAGGCGCCACAAAGGCTCGAAGCTTTGGGCAGGTCAGCGTACTCGGGGAAGTTCTTACCGTGCAACAGGGGGCTCAACACCGCTCCCACAGGCCCCGGATAGACACTGCGGTAAGCGTGGCCGCTTGCCTGGCGATAAACAGGACAAACATTCAGACAGGCGCCACAGCGAATACAGCGGAGAATTTCACGACAATCCGAGGCCAGAACTTCAGTGCGCCGGTTGTCGAGAAAGATTACGTGCATCTGCTCGGGGCCATCCGGCTGATTCAGCGCGTGCGGACCACCGATGAACTGGGTGTAAACGGTCAATTGCTGGCCAGTGGCCGAGCGCCCAAGCAAGGACATGAACAGCGCGAGGTCGCGGTCTTTGGGAATCAGTTTTTCAATACCAACGATTGCAATGTGTATTTTAGGAGCCGCCATTGAGAAGCGGGCGTTGCCTTCGTTGGTTACAAGGGCGATACGGCCACTCTCGGCGACAACAAAATTGGCACCTGAGAGTCCGACATCGGCCTCCAGGTATTTCTTGCGCAGGTGGACCCGGGCCCGCTGGGTAATGGTCTGTGGGTCGTCATTGTAATCGCCCAGGCCCTCGCGTTCGAAGCTGGTCGCTATCTGGCGACGGTTCTTGTGAACGATGGGCGTCACAATGTGGCTCGGATGGTCGCCATCGATCTGGAGGATGAACTCGCCCAAGTCGGTTTCGATCGCTTCCATGCCATTCTTCTCGAGAAAGGGCACCAGCTCGGTCTCCTCGCTGACCATGCTTTTCGACTTCACCATCTTGCGCGCATTGTTCTGGCGCATGATGTCGAGAATCATCTGGTTTGCACTATCCCCATCCTTGGCAAAATAGACCTGAGCCCCATTGCGTTTCAGTGAGGCCTCGGCTTGTTCCAGGTAGGTGTCGAGGTGTTCCAAAGTGTGCTGTTTGACCAGCCCCGCGGTTTTGCGAAGTTTATCCGAATCGGGATAGTCATTCTCGAGAATCGCGTAGCGTTTCTCGGTTTTGGCCTTGGAGCCCGAATGTACCGACTGGGCCACCTCGGGCGACAGATCCTTGGCAAACTTATCAATCAATTGAACACTCACAACAGCCCTCCATTTTTGAGTGCATCGCGCAGGATCTGCGAGATGTGGACCCGCTCCAGTTTGCAGCCCTCTTTTTCCATGATTCCACCAAAGTGCATCATACAGGCCATGTCGAGCGAGGCGACTACGTCGGGCTTGTGCTCCGTCAGGTGCTCAACCTTAAGCTGGCCCATTTTGGTGGAAATATTCGGAAAGCTCACCGAGAAGGTCCCACCAAAACCGCAGCACTGTTCCAACTCGCCAACGGGCACCAATTCAAGGCCCTCGATCGATTCGAGCAGCTTGACCGCACTGGGAAAACAATCGCTTCCCCGCGTGTGACAACTGCGGTGCAACGCCACCTTGGCAGGGTATTTGCCCGGCCATTTATCGACTCCCAAGCCGTTGACAATGTAGTCGGCAAGCTCCCAGGTCCTACCTGCAAGACCCTGAACATCTCCCAAATCCGGCTGATCCTCGAAGGCCAGCAAGGCCCCGTGGTAGATCATAGCGGCGCAGGAGCCCGAAGGAATGACCACCGGTTGGTCACCGGAAAAAGCTTTCACCGTGTGCCGAACTACCTTGCGCGCGGAGTCCCAATCCCCCGAATTGAAGGCCGGCTGGCCACAGCAGGTCTGGTTTTCAGGGTAATCGATTTCGCATCCCAAATGCTCCAAGACTTCGACCGTTGCTTTTGCGGTCTCGTCGTAAAAGGCGTCGCAAAGGCAAGTCGACATCAATTGGAGGCGTTTGGAACGGGGGCGCTGAGCGGGAATACCATCCATATATGGACCATTGAAAATCGCGTCGCCTAAAAGGCAATGCGGATATTGGCATTTACATTGATTCGTACATCCTCCACATTACTTTCATCATGGCTGATCGTAAAACCCTCTTGATGATAGAGGATGAACCTTTGCTCTGCGACCTGTTTGCAGAATACATCAAAACCATCCCGGAAGTCGAATACCTCGGCGACGAGCGAGACGGCTCGATGGCCATGAAACGCAGCCTTGAGCTGAAGCCCCATATCATCGTGCTTGATATCCGCCTGCCGGAAGTCAACGGATTGGAGATCCTCACCCTACTGCACCGCAAGCTGCCGGAAACCGCCGTGATCATCTTCACCGGCTCCCTTTCCGAGGAAACCCTCCGCATCACCCTGAGCAACGGGG
>JBJHBN010000359.1:0-3804 GCA_050485505.1 Opitutales bacterium
ATGTTACACCGCTGGTCCCAACCGAGCGTTGTCGGTTTCGATTATATTTTCGACAGCAAAGGCCACATATTCGCCCGCGAGGGCAATCGCCGCTTTTCCGAGATCCTGTCCGACTACCGGCCAACAGTTCTTGCGGCAGCCTATTCAGTGGGCTATCGGGACGACGGCCGATTTGTCGAATTTCCGCTGCTGCGCGATGGCTATGAGGAGGGGAAAAGCAACCCATTACCAGTATTACCGGAATCGGAATTACAACAGCCCGGGAATTACGTCGGTCTTATAAATGTCGTCGAACCGTCCCTGCAATTAGTCCCTGCCTTCGCAGAGACACCTGAGGGCACTTTCTATGCGATGGCCATCGTAATGGCCTGTCTGCATTTGGGGCTCGATCCCGAAAATATCGACCATGACCGGCGCTTCATTTACTTGCGCGATCAAGAAGAAAAAACTGTCCGCCGTATCCCGCTGGAACAAGGGCAGCTGTTCCGGATCAATTGGCTGCGCCCCTGGGGCTTTAACGAAACCTTCAGTCTTTACGATGTAAGTGTTCAGCATGCGGTCTTGCAAAGCACCAATCGGGATCTCAGCGATCTCGACAAAAGTCTTGAGTTTTTCGAAGGGTTTGAAGGACGCATGGTCTTGATCGCACCCGGAGATTCACTTTCCAAGGACTTGAGTCCGACCCCACTGGATGGCTTGGCCCCAAGAGTCAGTGTTATTGGCAATAGTATCGAAACCATTCTTTCAGAGCGCTACCTGAAGCGTACTTCCGCTCCCACCCTATCTCTCCTGACCGCCCTGTTTGCTTTCCTGATTTGCGCTTCACTCATCTGGGAACGCCCTCCGCCCATTCTCCGCTACACCGCCGCGTTTTTCTGGCTGGCGTTGTTTATCGTGTCCAGCTATGTCGCCATTCATTTCGACCGTATCCTGCCGATAGTCGGTCCTTCGACTAGCCTCACCGCGGTAAGTCTGATCGCCTTTTCCGCTCACCTACTCGTGATCGAGCGCAAACGCAGTCATATTCACCGCCTCTTTCAGAGCTACGTCTCGCCTGCCGTCGTCCGCCAACTCGTGCGGGACGAGCACCTTCCGGCTCTCGGGGGACGCGAACAGGTGGTCACAGCTCTCTTCACCGATATTCAGGGATTTTCCGGTTTCTCAGAAAAATTGGATGCGTCCTCAATGGTCCAGTTTCTAAATGCCTACATGGACGAGATGACCCGGCCCGTCCTGCGCTGCCATGGCACATTGGATAAGTATATCGGAGACGCTCTTGTTGCACTTTTCGGAGCACCAGTCGCAGACCCCGACCACGCCTTTCACGCCCTTCAAGCGGCATGCCAAATGATGCGCAACGAAGACCGGATCAACCGCGAATGGCCACTTCGGTATTCAAGCTGGCCACTCCCTGTATACACCCGCATCGGCATCAATGCAGGTCCGGCAGTCGTCGGTAACATGGGATCCAGCGTGCGCTTCAACTACACCATGATGGGAGACTCCGTGAACACTGCGTCGCGATTGGAATCCGTCGCGCGGCATTACGGTGTACGGACTCTTGTCAGCGGAGACACTCTGAAAGGCCTTACACCCGAACAGCATTCGCAGTTTGCGGTCCGCCAAATCGACCGGGTTGTTGTCAAAGGTCGTCAGACGCCGACCGATATCTGGCAGTTGCTCGGCTATGCGGACGCACTCACCAATGAGCAAAATGACTGCCTCAAGTCCTTTGAACAAGGTTTCGACGCCTACCTCAAGGGCGATTGGCAGACTGCCAGCAGTGAGTTGCAAAAAAGCCTTTCGCGAGAGCCCGATACACAAGGATTAAACCCTTCCCGGGTGCTTTTGGATCGCATCGCTGCCTCTTCCGGCATCGCTCCAACTGGCTGGGATGGCGTTTTTCACATGGAGCTCAAATAGGCCTACTTCTTCGCGGCCGTTCGACGATCAACGCGTCCTCGCGATCATGATGCCTCCGCCTAGCGCAAACAACAAACCCGAAACCTGCATTGCATTGGGCTCTTCGCCCAAGGTCATCCAAGCCAGAAAAAGAGTTGCCACAGGCCCCAGCGCACCCATTACGGCAAAGCGCTGAGGCCCCGCTCGCTCCAGGCCAACGCTCATCAAAAGCGCCGGTAGAACCGTTCCAAAAACAGCCAGAATCAACCCGTGCCCATAAACCACTGCAGAATAACTGAATATATCCGCCATTGAATGCACCATCAAATAATGGATACTCATGAATACACAGGAAAAACCCACTGCAATCGCACCAAACAACAGTGCACCAATCCGGCGGATCGCATCACCTGCCATCAGAATGTACATCGCATAGGTCACTGCGCTCAAAAAGACCAGCAGCGAGCCGAGGGGCCGATTCCCATCGACCACCGGAATTACGGGCCTCGGCGCCGAATGCGAGTAAGATGCCAAACCAGGCAAGCGTTGCAGCGAACCAGGAAACAGGGCCGACAGGTTTGCGTAAAACCAAGGCAGTCAGAATCAACAGAATCCCCGGATAGGAAAACAGAATCACGCGTTCCAAGCCAACACTGATATATTGCAATCCTGTGAAATTCACCAGAGACGAAAGGTAATAGCCGACGAAGCCAAGGCCCGCAAGGCGGGCCCAATCTCCCCAACTCAGACGCGGCAAGCCGCCAGCTGCAATCAAGGCGATCACAACAAAAAAGGGCAATGCCATCAGCATACGCAGGTTTAACACCGAAATGGCGTCCAAACCATGCCCGTATGCGAGCTTGGCAACCACACCCTTCGAACAAAAAAGAACGGAACCCGAGGTCACGATAACAAAGGTCCATACTTTCGAAGGTGTTGAATTGGGAGGTTCTATTTTCATAAAACAAAAAAGCCCGCCGGGATCAAAAATCCCGGCGGGCCAAAAGCATAAAGTCTGTCGCTACAGTCTAATCCAATAAAGACATGAGAGCACTAACGCTCAAAGCCGGTCCGGGTATGGACCGCCCACCAAAGCGTAATAATAGCATTAATTGACTGCACAGGACCTAGCTCTTGAGTTTTTTGAAAGCAGGGTCAAGGCGATTCAATCGCTTCAGTATTTCATGCCGGCAATGAGTGGGGCCGTGGAAATCGGCTTAGGCTAAGCTACTCAAGTCGCTATCAACGCCTTGTAAATTGATTGTGGATCTTCATTCTAACAATCTCGGCCAATGTGGTTTCCTCGAGGTGTCGTGTTATAAGACTGCACTCCCTTTCCCAGAAAATATGCGAAGGGCAAATATCGGGACCTTCGCACTTGCCAGAGCCAAACAGACAGTCTCCGATCCAATGAGGTCCATCTACTGCTTTGGCGATATCCAGCAGGCTAATTCTGTCAGGCATCAACGCCAGGCGATTGCCTCCACCAGGGCCTCTGCGTGACTCGATGATTCCAGCGTCGGAAAGTTTCTTGAAAATCTTTGCCAGATAGGCCGGAGGCACATGCGCCTGTTCAGCAATATCCGCAACAAATGCAAAACGGTCCATCTCCAAGCAGGCAAGAGCACGCACGGCATACCCAACCCCCTGCGATAAACAAAGCATAGTTGGATTAAATCAATCATGGCGAAATATGTAAAGGTAAAAAGACATGCATATCCTTTTAAGGCGCAACCCAAGAATTTCCTCTCTTGGAAAGTCTTTTTTCAGGCAATGAAATTCCTGCTTGACGTAACACCCTTCCTTTCTAACTTCAGCAACCTTCAATTCCTGAGGGGTGGTAGTTCAGTTGGTTAGAACGCCGGCCTGTCACGCCGGAGGTCGCGGGTTCGAGTCCCGTCC
>JBJHBN010000360.1:0-3787 GCA_050485505.1 Opitutales bacterium
GCTAAAGGTAAAGGCAAGACTGAAACCAAAGCCACCCTCTAAAGGTTCGCCCCGATGCCACAGACAGAAACAGACCTATTCAATTTGGCTGCACAAACTGTCGGCGGTCGGGGCGGACTTCAATCTACCTTTCAAACTTCCCGTTACAACGACACCTTGGGTATCTGGTATCCCATAGTCCGCCCAATGGTGTTGGCTGCGGCGCATTGGCCGAGCGCGACAAAAAGCGCATCTTTAGCCTTGCACCGCAAACGGGGGACCGGGAGTTGGACTGATGCTGATCCAACTCCCGGCGCTCTTTTTGCCTACCACGCTCCAGCAGATATGATCCATCCACGGAATTTGGCAAGTTATGGGCAGTTCAGCCTTGGCATGATTGCCGATACTAAGTGCATCTTCGCCCACGAACCTTCGGCAATACTAACATATACCTTCGATCAAACGAATGTCTCCCGCTGGGAGCCGCAACTTTTCCTTGCAATGGCTCATGCCCTGGGTGCGTTTACCGCTATGACGCTAACTGGCAAACCCTCACGAGTGCAGTATCTTGAAGGCAAAGCCAATGAACTCATCCGCGAAATGCGGAACCAGATGTTGGATGGGGAGAATGTGCCGGTTGTGAGTGCTGCAAGCTGGCATCAAGCACGTGGCTACACCCCACACCCAGGCGTTGCACGGTACGTCTATCCCGCCGCACCATTGCTGATGGTTGGAGGCAGCGCCGGTGTCAAATAGACTCATCCAATACGGCTTCACTGCGGGCATCGTAAGCGAAACCCTCTGGTCGCAGACGATATTGCAGAAGTACGGGTTCGGTCTCGCTGATTGTCAAAACTACATTGTCGATTTCAGCGGAATGATTATCAGCCGCCCTGGCACAATCGCCGACACTCTTCTCCCAGTCCTTCCCGGTGAACCCTACCGCCTCGTCCCCTTCATCTTTGCTGAAGAGGATGCAAATACTTTTGAACTCGTTTTCGTCGCCAATCGAGTTTTCTTCCTCCAGCGTGGTGCGTATCAGATTGAGAGTGCAAAGACTGTTTCAGCAATTTCATCTACCGGCGCTTACACACAAATTAATTCCACCGCGCATGGCTATTCTGTCGGAGACTATGTTGAATTTTATGGCTCCGGCGTTCCAGCGCACCTCCGCGGTCAAATAGTCCGTGTGAGCCATGTTGTTGGAGCGAACAATTTTCAAGTTCAGCCGATTGGACTGGTGTCCAGTTTTGGTGGTTGGGATAACGCAGTCGCAAGCAATGTCAATGTGCATCGGCTTTATTCCATTTCCACTCCCTTCGCTTCCGGCGAAATTGCTGGCCTTAAGTTCAGCCAGGCGCGGGATGAAATGGAAATAACTTCCGCAGTTCGGCGTCCGTATGGCTTAGAGCGTCAGGAAGATGGCACTTGGACGATCGCGCCCAAAAACTTTGTTATCGAACAACCAACTCCAACTAACCTTTCTGTTGTACAAATTTCTCCGAATGTTGGTTGGGGGACTATTTTCGTTGTAACATCAGTCAATGCGAAGGGAGAAGAAAGCGCTGGGTCAACACCACTCATCGCACTTAACGGCGGCATTGATGGTTCAAACTCGATACGTATTAAATGGAATGCAGTTCCCGGCGCTGTTAAATACAATGTTTACCGCGGTCGTAAAGTGGCTGATATTTCAGTCAGTGCCGGCGCTGACGTCGGATTTGTTGGTTCAACTTTTGCGGCAAATTACGATGATCGAAATGAGACACCAGATTTCACAGTAACTCCACCCAGTAACCAAAACCCTTTTGCGCAATCCGGGATTGACTATGTTGAACTAACCGCCGCAGGCTCCGGCTACGCTCGAACAGATACAGTAAGTTTTACAGATAGCACCGGCACCGGCGCTACGGGTCAACTTGTGGTTGATGGGGATACTGGTGCAGTGGTTGGTGTGATTGTGACTGCGCCGGGGAGAAGCTACACTAACCCCAGTGTGGTGATTTCAACTTCAGGTGGGTCAGGTGCAACTTTTAATGTGGTGCTAACTCCCGCCACTGGGCGCAATCCTCGCGTTTCAACTCTCCATCAACAGCGTAAAGTATACGGCGCTTCCGTCCGCGATCCAATGATTATCTGGGGATCAACGATTGGGCTATTTAAGAACTTCAGCACATCTTCAATCGTTGCGGCTGACGAGTCTTACGAATACGAACTCTCTTCACCAATTGTAGGGGAGATTAAACATCTCCTTTCAACCCGTTCCGGTTTGCTTGCCTTCAGTAATATTGGCATTTGGAGCATCGCCGGCACCCAAAACACCAATATCACGCCAACCGATGCTGAAGCCTCAATTCAAACCGCGGTCGGCGCGAGCGATCTTCAGCCTATCTTGATCGACAGCGACGTGCTGTATGCGGAGCCAAACAACAAAACCATTCGACTCCTTCAATACAATCACTACTCCCGTCAATTCGGCGGTATGGATATTTCAGTTCTTTCTCGTGATCTGTTCGCTCGTTGGAATGATTTGATGAGTTGGTCATTTGAAACACGGCCATACAAAATTGTGTGGGCGGTGCGAAATGATGGGCAACTGTTGACGTGCACGATCTCCCAAGAGCAGGAAGTGTTCGCCTGGGCAAGGCATAATACTGAAGGAAGCTTCGAACAGGTAATCACCATCCCTGAAACCGCACGCGAAGTGACGTATGTCTCCGCTCGTCGCTGGTTGACCGGGAGGGAAGTTATCACACTCGAGCACTTCGCCGATCGGCAGCAATCCGTTAATGAAGATCATTGCGGCGTTGACTGTGCCATTCCGTTCGGTGGCACTCAGCCGAATGCAGCACTTACATTTACTCCTTATGACATCGTTCTTGCGGGGGAACTTGAGTATAAAGTATCCACTGTTACAGCTAGTAGTGCTATCTTCTCCTCCGCTGATGAAGGAAAGTATATAAAGTATCGTGATGGGAAGGGAATTATCACTGACTATATTAATCCCACTCAAGTCAACATTGCAATCATCTACCCCTTTACCGCTCTACACATTCCATATTCTTCCCGCCTTCGTCAGCTTAAGGCTGGCGCATGGTGGTTGACTGAACTTATGGACGATACAACCCTCCCATTCAACTTCCGCCCCGACAAAGTTACAGTCTTCGGTGATGGAAAACTTTTTATTGATGTTGAACCAACTGATGGGGTGGTGGAATTTCAAGAGTCCCTCGCCCACGGCTATATCGGTTTCGGCTACGATTGTGTTGCGGTCACACTTCCCTTTGCAGCAGACGGAACTATCATCGAAGACTCTCGTAAAAAGGTAGTTGGCGTCGGTATCCGCTACGTTGACTCAAAGGGGATTGAGGTTGGAACCGAACTCGACGACACTTACCCAATCATCATGCAGTTTCAAAACAACATGAGCGAAGCATCGCAACTCCGCTCCGGCCACGAGCATATCCATGTCGCCGGTGATTGGGATGAAAATGCTCGAGTGGTGATGAAAGCAAACGGCGGTCTCCCTTCCCAAATTACCGGCCTTGTCATTGATTTGGAGGTGGGCGATGATGTGGACTGAGATTAAATCAATCGAAGAGGCTCCGCAAGAGGGGCTGAAAGTGGTGAAGAAAGATGCGCTGGCTGTGAAGTTTGCTGAGTACCTTTGGCTCATCCGCCGTGTTGACGGAACGCCGGTAATGGTTGCAGGCATTTTTCGCCCCAACATCGTTTCCGAAACACGCTTTGTTTGGTTCGCTCCGTACGAGGCCCTCGCCCCTCGTGATTGGCGCGGTATACTTCGGCT
>JBJHBN010000361.1:0-481 GCA_050485505.1 Opitutales bacterium
CTTTCAATCGTGGCAACGCGTCTTAACGCGGTTAGGCGCTCAGGGGATATTTTCCCGATAGCCTTCCAGGCGCCCTTGAATTCATCAATCTCAGCAATCAGCTTGAGGATTGCCGGCGTGATCGAAATCGTTTCTATGTTGATTGACATCCATTTATACCTCCATTTCCATCCATTTAAAGAGTGGCACAAATAACATCCATTTGTCCATCCACTTACATCCAATTTTTATGAGGCTAAAAAACTGACGAATAAGGCTGACAAATAAGGAGCCCGGGGATTTTCAGTCCTCGAACACTCGTCCGGATTACCTCTTCTTGGTGCGCGCCTTGCTATGGGGTTTTTGGGGCTTTCCGGCCGGCTTGTGCGTGGCATTTTTGTGATTGGCTTTCTTCTTGCCCGCATTTCTTTGCGCCGGCTTTCTCGGCTCTGATTGAGCGCTACCGAGTCTCTCCAGGCCAAGCGGCTGGATGAGCACCCGC
>JBJHBN010000361.1:491-3350 GCA_050485505.1 Opitutales bacterium
CGGGCAGATCCACCGTGCTGTAATCGTCGAAGAGCTCGATACGCCCAATGTACTTGCTCTCGATGTCGGCTTCGTTGGCGATGGCGCCGACGATATCTCCGGGTTTGACCTGGTGGTTGTGGCCGACCGCCAGACGGTAGGTTTCCATCGGAATGTCATTATTATCATCGCGGTCGCGTCTGGCTGGCCGCTGCTCATCCTTATGACGCCTGTTGTCCTTGAATTCACGAATCATGGCGCCTGCCGGCGTTTCAGGGCGTTCATCCGAGTGAGATCTTGACCCCGCTTGTCGACCGCCCACGGGGGCAACCATGGGATGATTCTTTTGCGCCATACAGGCCAGTGCCGCGGCCAGTTGCAGGGGATCGGTTTCGTTTTCGGCGATGTATTCCGCTATCAGTTTGTCGAAATAAGCCAGATTTTCCACGGCCAGGGTTTGGGTGATGCTGGCCTTGAACTGATCGCTGCGCTTTTTATTGATCTGCTCCTTGCTGGGCAGGTGCATTTCGGTCATTTTCTGACGGGTGGCACGCTCGATGGCACCGAGCAGGCGACGCTCCCGAGGCGCGACAAAAAGTATCGCCGTGCCCGCTCGACCGGCACGGCCGGTACGACCAATTCGGTGAACGTAGGCCTCGGTATCGTAGGGAATGTCGTAATTAATGACGTGGCTGACGCGGGCCACATCAATACCGCGAGCGGCCACATCGGTGGCGACCAGAATATCCAGACGGCCATCCTTGAGTTTGGCAATGGTTGCCTCGCGCAGGTTCTGCGTCATATCGCCGTTGATGGCCGCAGCGGAGTGCCCTCTGGCTTCAAGACGATCGGCCAGCTCGACGCTGGAGGTTTTGGTTCGCACAAAGATGATGATGCCGTCGAACTCCTCGACCTCCAGAATACGGGTGAGCGCATCCAGCTTGTTGGTGCCGCTGACTATCCAGTATTTCTGCTCGACGCGTTCAACGGTGGAGGTTTTGGATTCTATTTTGATCTGTACCGGCGACCTCAGATAGGTGTCCGCCACCTTGCGAATGGCGGTCGGCATGGTGGCCGAAAACAGCGCCACCTGACGCTGTTGCGGAGTATGCTCAAGAATCCAGGTGACATCGTCGATAAAACCCATGCGTAGCATTTCGTCGGCTTCATCCAGCACCACCGCCTTGAGCTCATCCAGCTTCAGGGTGCTGCGCCGCAAATGATCCATCACCCGGCCGGGCGTGCCGACCACCACATGAGCGCCACGGCTGAGCTGCCGCAGCTGAATACCCATGCCCTGGCCGCCATAGATGGGCAGCACATGAAAACCTTTCATGCCGCTGGCATAGGTTTTAAATGCTTCAGCAACCTGAATTGCCAGCTCCCGCGTCGGGGTAAGAACCAGCACCTGGGGTTTGCTCTTGCGCAAGTCCAGACCGGACAGCAAAGGCAGGGCAAAGGCGGCAGTTTTGCCGGTGCCGGTCTGCGCGGTGCCGAGAATATCCTTGCCGTTCAGCAGCGGCGGAATACTTTGCGACTGAATCGGCGTGGGCTGCTCGTAGCCAATGCGGTTGAGCGCTTCCATGACGGGGGCGGAAAGGCCCAGATCGGCAAAGCGGGGGGGCGTGGGGCTAGTCATCTAATCACCTGAAGTCTGGGCATTCGCGCTATTTTGCGCTGCCGGGCGGAAAAAGGGGCGCGATTATGCGCGTTTCGGGGATGAATAGTAATAAGGAAAGGGGATTAGTTTCCGCTCGGCTTGAATCATGAACTATTCTCTTGACGGAATATTCCTTTTGTGGAATTGTTTCGCTCATGGTATGGAATGTCGAATACACGGACGAATTCGAAGCCTGGTGGAACAAGCTCAGCGAAGATGACCAAGTATCCATCGCTGCCTCTGTGGAATTGTTGGAGCACAAGGGCCCGCATCTACCTTTCCCGCATAGCAGCGACGTGAAAAGTTCGAAGCACGGCTCCATGCGAGAGCTTCGAACACAGCACAGCGGCAGACCTTATCGAACCCTATACGCCTTTGACCCTCGGAGATACGCCATATTGCTTATCGGAGGCGACAAGACCAGTGACGACCGCTGGTACGAAAAAAATGTTCCACTTGCTGATCAATTGTTTGACGACCACTTGGATAGTTTGAAAAAGGAAAGGTAATCCGATGGCTAAAAAGTTTTCTGCTTTACGCACCCGCATGTCCGCCGATGCGCAAAGGAAATCGCACGACAAGGCGCAAGCCATGCTGAGAGAAATGCCACTGCATGAACTTCGTCAGGCACGCGGGCTATCGCAGAAAGCACTGGCTGAATTACTGCATGTGCAGCAGCCTGCCGTGGCCAAAATCGAAAAACGCACCGACATCTACATCTCTACCTTGAGACAAACTATCCAGGCCATGGGTGGGCAACTGGACGTAATAGCCCGCTTTCCGGAGGGTGAAGTACGAGTAACCAACTTTTCGGATGAAAGGGGTAGTGAAACAGAGCGCAGTAGCTAGGTTCTTTATAGCTGGCCTGATTGGCCAGCCAATAATCCACTCGCTCCGCTTTCCTTATATTGGTCTACCCCATTTAGCAGACCAAAGTGTCTGGTTTTACACGATGAGGGCACAATGCGGAACCTTTCGCTCCAATCGAATGCAAAACGATGATGGATATCCGGGATCTCTTCGGAATAGAGCTACCGATCATCCAGGCCCCATGGCGGGAGCTCAGGATAGTGCGCTCAACGTTACCCATCATGCATGACAAAACAAAAAGCAGTTTGAAAAAGCTTTTCCGCCCCGTTTTCCCATTTGGGCATGGAGCATCTGCGAGAGGCCACGAATCACATCCAAAGCACTGGGCAAAGTGTGGCACAAATCGGTCA
>JBJHBN010000361.1:3360-3781 GCA_050485505.1 Opitutales bacterium
GCGCCAAATCGAAATTTACGATTGGTTGTAAGTCGTTGATTTTATTGGTGCCCAGGGGCGGAATCGAACCACCGACACGAGGATTTTCAATCCTCTGCTCTACCGACTGAGCTACCTGGGCGCTTGGGCGTGCTTGCTGGAGACCAGCGAAAGGACGCGTATTAAAACGGCTCCGGGGGATATCGTCAAGCTGCGGCTCAGCGAACGGAGCGGTAGTCCACCTGCTCGCCCAGGCGTGTCAGCACGATCTGCCACAGCTGGCCCTGCCCGGCCCGGAACATGCCGGCGCAGGAGTGCAGATAGTAGCGCCACATGCGGCGGAAGCGCTCTGAGTATTTGCCCTTGAGCTCGTCCCAGTGGGCGTCGAAGTTGCGCCACCAGGCCATCAGGGTCGGGTCGTAATACTGGCCGAAATTGTCCC
>JBJHBN010000362.1:0-3776 GCA_050485505.1 Opitutales bacterium
AGGTACATGGCAGTTCATTTACCGCTGGTCGGATGGCACACCGGGTGGACGCGGCGAATTTGAATCCGTAGCTGAGGGTGCTGGTCCCGGTATTTTAAAGGCTTATGAGAAAAATCCGCGTTGGTTTGCCTACAATGGAACGGATCCGGTTTGGCTGAAATCATACTATGAAACGGGGCATGGGTCGCTGGGTCAGGATTTTGACTGGATTGTGGAACATGTTTATCAGCCCTTGGTGGATCATGGGTACAATCATCTTCAAGTAAACTGGCTGATGTCATTGTGTTGCTTCGAACAATACTACCTGGATGGCCCTGAACCTGAAACATTTGACCTCGCTCTGTATGAGGAAGGAAAAGCGTCGAGCACCATGAATCTGGATGTCTGGCGTCGCAAGGAGATGCACCTTGGGTGGCTCAATGATAACGATGTCGGAGTACACATGTTTCTCGGCTTCGACGGGAGTCAGAATGAAGGCCCCGCATGGGACCAACTCAGCCACGAGGAAAAAGACTTTTACGTGCGCTATTCGGTGGCGCGAATGGCACCCTATGCCAACATCGCCGGATGGAATTTTGTATGGGAGGTTCCGGGCGATAGAATCGATTATGAGTTGGGTTTCACCCGGTTGGTTATGAAATACGATGTATTTGATCACCTCCGGACCTATGAAGATGAGTTTCCCAGAGAAAATAACTATCACTTGCCTGAGTATACCTTTGCCGCAGTGGAGAACCACGGAATTGCGGCACCGGACAAGGATATGGAGCGTTATGCCATTTGGCGTGATCCGTGGACACACCATGTGGCCTGCTTATTGGGCTATAAAGGAAAGCCTGTTTACATGTCCGAGGGCAATGCCCTGTGGCGTCGGTTCTGGCAGGAGCTAACGGATGCCACCCAGGATGATCTGCGGCGTTCGGCCTGGGCTTGTGTGACTGCGGGTGCTTCATTCAACTGGAACGGCCACGCAGGAGAATATGAGCTTTATGCCGGAGGTCCATTGGGCTTGCCATTCAATGACGAGAACGAATACGTCGCATCCGAGCGGGCGGTGCAGATCATTGCCGATGTGATGAACAACGAAGTGGCGTTCTATCGGATGCGGCCGGATAATAATTTGTTGAGCAAACAGGCCGTGCTGCGGGTTTACGCTTTGGCAGAACCTGGCAGGCAGTATTTGGTTTTTGCTCCCGACGGGGAATCGTTTTCACTGCAAATGGAGTCGGGGACCTACGAATCGGTCCGCTGGATCGATGCGATCTCTGGTGAGCGAGTCGATGTTGAACCCGTTCGCAGTAAGGGGACTAAGTCACCCATCGCATTTTCACCGCCCAACCGGGATACCGATTGGGTGCTTCTGGCTTCACGAGAGGATCGCTGAGTCATTGGTAAAAACCTTATTAACCCCAAATTTAAAATGATTACGATACGCCCCCGGAAATTTGAATATAGACTGTTGCGGAAACGTTGGATTGCGGTCTGCGGTGTTGGCCTGGCGATGCTGTGCGGCAGCCCGCTTGCTAATGCCCGTGCAGTGGAAGCACCACCAACGCAGCGGATTACGGTCCCGCAGGCATTCGAGTCGATAAGGGTCGACGGGCTTTCCAACGACGTTGTTTGGGAACGCGGTGCCATTACCTATGGTTACCTTCGTGCCGAGGACGGAGAACCCGCGAAATACGCGACCCGGGCTCGAGCATTGTATGATCGGCGCAACCTTTACTTCGCCTTCACCGCGGTGGAACCAGCCATGGACAATATTCGCAGCGGCGTCAACCGCTCAGGGGACTCGATGGAAGGCCGCAACACAGTTGGGCTGCGCCTGATATTGCCCACGGGAGATGAAAGTAGCCGTGAGATCGAACTGCACATTGATCCGAATAACCAGGTTTGGGTATTTGAGAATGGCAGCCTTGTGGAAGGCGGAATGGAAGGACTGAAGTCTGCGGTTTACTTCCGGCCCGGCAGTTGGGATACTGAAGTCTTATTGCCGTTTTCCAAACTGGGTGTGGACGAGCCATCAGTCGGAGATGTATGGGAGGTCGACTTCCTCCGAACACGGGTTGGCCCGGATGGAGAGGGTGAGATTTCTGCCTGGAATCCCCCGAACGGTCGGGGCGATCTGCGCTTTGGTCGTGACCTCCTCGTCTACCTTTATTCGCAGCATCCCTTCAGTGACCGGGATGAAGTCATGGTTTATAACTATTCGGAATCCCTACGACAACTGCGGGCTGAACTGATTGATGCGGAGACCGGTAAGGTCTTTGCGCACGAAACCATCTACATAGGCTCGGGTCATCGTCGCCAGCATTTTCCTTTGCCCAGCCCTGAATCAGGGGACTATTACCTGATTGTTCGGCAGACCGACCGTCCGCTTGAAAGCGACGACGACAAACTTATCGAATGGCGCCCTCAGCGAAGTGATCGGCGCTAAAGTTGAAATGCCCTGAATCTTTTGAAACTCATTTCATCAACGAGAAAGTAAGAAACCATGCGTTTACTTCGATTTAAAAACATTCTTTGCCTGACTGCCGGCTTAATGGCAGTCTCCTTTGCTCATTCAAGACACGATCATCTGCCGGCCCCGGTTGTTGTGGATCGACCGCCCGTCAATGTCGACCATGTGTTCACGCCGGGTGACTTGCCGCAGGCGGATATGCCGGCATTTCCCGGCGCTGAAGGAGGCGGGATGTATAGCTTCGGCGGCCGGGGTGGCCAGGTCTATGTGGTGACCAGCCTGAAGGACAGTGGTCCCGGGACCTTTCGTGAGGCCGTTGAGGCCGAGGGACCGCGCATTGTGATCTTTAATGTGGCTGGTGTTATCGGGTTGGAATCAAAGGTATCGATCACCAATCCCTACCTAACCATTGCCGGGCAAACGGCTCCGGGCGACGGGGTTGTTATTGGTGGTGCAACTGTGGATATTGATACCCACGATGTGGTGATCCGCTATATGCGTTTTCGTCGCGGTTTGATCACCTCCCATGCCAATCGCGATGGTGCCCTAGGTACCGGGAATCCAGTTGGCAATATCATCGTTGACCACTGTTCCTTCAGTTGGGGACTGGATGAGAATGTCTCCCTTTACCGCTATACCTACCGGGCTCCGGGAGAGGGTAAACGCTATATTGGGCCGACACGGAATCTCACCATTCAGTGGTCTATTTCCAGTGAAGCGCTCGATACCTACAATCACGCATTTGGTGGCACCTGGGGTGGCAAGAACAGTAATTTCCATCATAACCTGTTTGCCAATAATACCGCACGTAATCCTAGCATTGGTATGGGTTTTGGGTTCAATTACACCAATAACGTGATCTTCAACTGGCGTCACCGAACGGTTGACGGAGGTGATCACCGCAGTCGGGTGAATATGATCAACAACTATTATAAGCCTGGCCCGGCGACACAGAGCGGTCCGGTTAATTACCGCATTGGCCGTGTTCAGCCGACGCCGGACCGGGCGGATAACCATGTGCGTCGTTGGCCTCTTTGGTATGTTCGGGGCAATGTGGTTGAGGGCTTCCCCGAGGTGAGTGCGGATAACTGGAACGGCGGCATGCAGTTTCACGATGATCCGTATCTGGACGATGAGGCCCTTATTGAGTTGGTTCGATCCAAGGACCCATTCCCTATGGCGGGTGTCACACTGCATACAGCCGAACGCGCTTATGAGCTGGTGCTCGATTATGCGGGTGCCAGCCTTCCCCGGCGTGATGCGGTGGATGAGCGCATTATCCGTGAGGTACGCACGGGAGAGGTAACCTATAAAG
>JBJHBN010000363.1:0-3770 GCA_050485505.1 Opitutales bacterium
ACATTATAGTGGGTCCATGACCAGATGATGTCTCCCTCAAGATCCCATTCAACTGCCGCATGGGAATATCCTGTGGGTGTATTGATCATATTGTTGGATCCACCATTGGGAATATCATAGTCGACTGGCAGCGACTCCCCTTGGTTTTCCACCCAAAAGCGGGTGGCAGTTTGAGGGACAAATGCGAAGATTACATTCATGTCCTCGTCCAGCAGTTGCACCCTACCCTGTGCGGCAGAGCTGCGGGTAAAGATGGTCAAGTCCAAAGACCCTGCGTGCACAATTCCGCCGAGATCGAGAATAGCTTCAGGAGTTTCGTCCGCCACCCCACCGACATAAAGGTAATTATTAATTCCAGCCGCACCTTCGAGGCTCCGCAACTCTTCCATTTGACCAGCGAACGACCAGCCCCAGGCTTCCAGCTTTTCAAGGCTGTTGTAATCGGAATCATTGAAATCGAAGTGACGTTGAACAAGCAGATCCGGATCATATTCACCATCACCCCCATTATCTTCTCCAGCGGGATCGTAATCCGGATCGTCACTGTAAGTCAGCCAAGCAAAACCAAACTTCCTCTGGGGCCAATTATGAGTTGAGGTATTCATGAAAATGCGCGCTGGCGCTCCTCCGGCAAAGAATTCTCCTTCTTCACCAGTGTGCACTTCATTCAAGGTGCCATCGGTAAAATAGTTTTCAACACGCCAGGACACGGAATCCTCTGTCCAGCGAACGGTAACGATTCCGTAACCCGTCTGGTAATCGCTCACAGCATTGCGAGCATTGACCGAGCCTCCGTTTTCAAAGCGGATATCCTCATCCATGCCTCCAACTTCGAGCTCCGTCTTAAAATTGCGTGGAGACACTTGTAAATGCGCATAGAGAATATTGCCTTCAGCGTCCTCAAGCCCAAGCCGTCCGTTTGCAAACGAACTGGTGTTAACAACCAGAGCTTGCATCATACCTTCTACCATTGGCTCAGCAAAATCATAGCTGATATAAGGAGCAGCAGCGAGATCACCACCAATCATAAACCCTTGATGCAATGCTGGATTCTGTTGTAACTCGAACATTTCTGTACTGCCCAGATCCTGCGACAAGTCCCAACCTGCATCTTGCATCTTTGATAGGGTGTCGAACTGGGAGCTATTCACATCAAAGGTCACAACAGTGCGATCTCCGGGATCCACATCATCACTAAAGAACTTATCCGTATCCGACGTGATCTCGAGATCAGTGAAACCAAAAATCCGCTGATCAGCAGTAGTGACGGCAGTCGATAGGACCAAGCGTGTAGGAGGTCCACCAGCAAAGAACTCTCCTTCATCACCTTCATAGGAAATATTCAGCTCATGGTCAGCATTGTAGTTATCCACGCGCCAACGCACGCCATCCGCGTCCCAGCTGACACTTACAATGCTATAACCATTATTGTTAGCCACATTGCGAGCGTTCGTCGACGCACCCTCTGGAAGAGTGGTATCGTCCAACCCACCGGCCTCAAGTTCAATTTCAAAACGATGCGGAGCACGCTGAAAATGCGCAAAAAGAACATCCCCTTGCTCGTCCTCCAAGGCCAGGCGTCCCTGCGAGAAAGAGCTAGTTGTTGCGACCAAGGCCTGAATACTACCAGACTCAAGTTCACCGAAATCGAACACAGCACGAGGATTCGGAGTCTCCGCAGGCAGATTGCCTCCAACCACTAGGGCATTGCCAAGACTGGGGATTGCCTCCAATTCGAACAAGCGCTCAGTCCCCAGGGCTTCGCTAAAGTCCCAACCTGCCCCCTCGAGCTTTGAAATACTGTCGTGGTCCTCTGAGTTTATATCGAAGACAAAGTAGACTTCCTCAACTTCACCATCGTTATCACCACCATTTCCAGGCTCATCGGCAGGGTCAAAAAACTGTTCTGGATCGCTGCTAAGTTCGAGATCCGTAAAACCGAAAACGCGGGTTGCATTATCGATCTGAGCAGTCGACAGCACAACATTCGCAGGATCTCCGCCCGCAAAGAACTGGCCTTCATCTCCCTCGTAGGATATGTTCAACTGATGGTCAGCATCGTAATTGTCTACACGCCAGCGAACTCCTTCTTCATTCCAGCCAACACTAATGACACTATAGCCCACAGCAATATTGGTGCTCCGGGCGTTCGCCGAAAAACCGTCCGGCAAGTGCGTATCCCCAAGGCCTCCAGATTCCAAGTCAACCTGAAAGCGTGTTGCAGAGCGTTGATACAAAGAAAACAACTGGTTACCATCCGCATCCTCAAGCGAAAGCCGGCCGTTAGCAAAGGAAGCTGTAGTTGATACCAGCGCCTGGAAACTACCCTCTGAAGCTGAACCAAAGCCATAGACCGCTCGAGGAGTTTCCTCAACCGCACCACCTACAACCAAAGCATACCCCAAATCTGGGATCGCCTGTAGCTCATAAAGTTGCTCTGTGCCTTGGGATTCACTAAAATCCCAGCCAGTGGCTTCAAGCTTTGCTATGCTGTTATGTTCTTCTGAATTAACATCAAAGTGCACGGAGAACGATTCCGACTGAGCCACAGAAGAAGAAATTCCTATGGCAGCCGCAACGTAGATGCCCATCGCCTTTCGGAAGCGACAAGGGGGTTGGAATAGATTTTGTAACATCATATACAGGAGTAGGTTAGAGAACTAGAATAAGGAATCTGGATTAATCGTTTATGTTAAAAACTCTTTTTATTTCTTGTTTATTATGATCTTTAATAACAAAGCGCAAGTATTTTTTATCTTTTATGCTGGTTTAGGATTCTAATGCAATCCAACAGCTTGCCGCATATTTTCCCAATACGCTGGATTCCAATCCGTTGGAGGCGGAAGCTCCTTTAGCCAAGTCCTTAAGGAATCCTTGAGACGACTTTTGCGCTCTGAATTCTCCGCCGAAATATCAACACTTCCGGTTATATCCGCGCTCAGGTCAAAAAACCGAAAATCCCCGATATCAGCATCCCATATCAGACAATATTGGCCTTGCTGAACGGCAAGACCTCCCGGACCCGCAGACTCTACCATAGAGCTTTGTGGGTGCTCTGCATCGCGATCGCCCGCGAACAAATATCGGTTATACTCGTTCCAAAAGTCCATATTCTGATCTCCCCAGTGATGGGCATGACTTCCAGCATAAAACAGCACACGTTGCTCTGCTTGGGACGATTCCTGGGCAATGTCTGAGATAAGGTTCAACCCGTCGGTTTCCTGGGCCAATTCAATACCAGCCAGGCCCAACGCTGTCGGCAGGATATCCATCGTACTCACCGGTGCCTCAAACAGCCGAGGGCTTACCGACTCAGTTGTCGGCAAGCGCCAGACCATCGGGATACGGATCCCTCCCTGATGCAGGTGCCCTTTAAATCCGCGGAGGGGCGCATTGCGCGGATGGGGAGAATCCGCAACCGCACCATTATCACTGAAGTAAACAAAAAAGGTGTTGTCCCATTCACCCCGCTCAACCAGGCGATCCCGAATCCGCTTCATGCCTACGTCGACGGCTCTTATTTTGGCATAATAATTGTCGACCGCCGAATTACCTGTGTTAAAAGGTTCGCGGTATTGGGGTGGTGCGGGTTCGTAGACTGGAATGTGAGGCGCATTGTATGCAAGAAAGAGAAAAAACGGCACATCCGTCGGCCGGGAGTCGATGAATGCGATTGCCTCACGTGTAAACGCATCCGTGAGGTATTCCTCTTCTTCGACAGGGTCCCAGCCATCAAACAAGCTGGATGGGTTATAAAAGTTTGAGCCCTG
>JBJHBN010000364.1:0-3763 GCA_050485505.1 Opitutales bacterium
CGGTTGACATCGTCACCCCAAGCGTAGAATCGCCCGCCGGCGCCCGGAGAGTCCTCCCACAGCGTGATGTCAGCTGTGCTTGAACCACCCAAGCGAGCGGCTTGCCAGCCATTGAGATTCGGGATCTCGACCTGATTGCCAACTGCGCCTGTGCCGGTAAGGGCAGGACGGTTCTCGCTGTCGATGGCTACCAGACTGTCAAATGTCTCGAGCCAAGTGCCTCCCGTATAGCTGTTGGCAATAGGCTCGGGCTCCTCTTCAGGCGGTTCCGCGTCTGGATCAAAGCGTGCAGTGAATTCAAAGTCGTCGATCGCCAAGCCCGCATTGAACCCACTTTGATTGAAGTCGTTCCAACGAATGAACAACAATTCACCCGGTTCCCATACGATTCCCGTTATAGTTCCACTGACTTCTTCGCTCCATTCGGAGTCAAATCCGTTTCGGCGCCGGTCCGGATCGGTGCCACTGGAGACTTCAAGGACCGTGTTCGAAGCCGGACTAACAACATCCAGGTCCAGAAAGCGGGTCATCGCCGTACTGGTGATGAAATCCGTTTCCTCGATTCCGTCTGATTCCACTCCATAGGAGAACTCCATAAAGCTCTCAAACGGATTACTCGTTGAGGTACCCTGAGCATGCCAGATGCGCTGCGTGAAGCTGATAGTCAGCTCATTCAAGATCTCTCCCGTGTCGTTCTCGATCACCAGACCAAAACCTTGATTGTGAGCCCCGGAGGATAGCGAGCCAAAGGATCGATCGCCATCCTCTCCCCAGGCGTGGAAACGACCGCCGGCATTGGGAGAGTCTCCCCAGATCGCGATATTCGAGGATCCCGACCCACCTATACGGGCAGCTTGCCAACCCGGCAGGTCTGGAATCGCAACCTGATTGCCAACGATATTGGTACCAGTGAGAACGGTTGGATCCTCTTCCGAGTCCTGAGCCGGCACGTAGATTGAGTTGAAGTCTTCCTGTATAGGAGTGCCTTCAAACAACAGTGGATTTCCTTGTAATACCGGAACCAGCAATAGACTCGGCAGCAGACATTTTATTCCAAAATATTTAATCATTGTATTTCTTTTTCAGAACTGAAAATCAGAGTGCGGAACGGTCGATCCACTCCTCAGCGTTGTAATCCCACATCCATGGGACATAATCGTAATGCGAAAAGAACCATTTTTCATGACTATGATCATAGATCCACAGACCATTGTCATAACTCTCAGGCAAGTACCACCAAGCGTTGAAGTTGGTGGCATAGACCCAGGCTGAATCCGATGATTGATCGTCATCCAGACCGATCCAACCGAAGCGGGCGTCCCGATACCAGAGGCCTGGAACAACTTCATCTTCAATCTGCGGAAAGAATATAAACGGAGAAACCAGTCCTCCATTACCTGCGAAGGGATCTCCCGAGGTTGCAAGACCCGGTGTCGCGATATCAAAGCTTAGGTATTCTGTGCTGGCGACCTCAAGGTGGAGCATGAAGTCTCCAGTCAGCTCAGGGCTTCGAACCATGGACTGATCCTGTGCCGTCAGACTGGAATCAATCTCTGCTTCTGTGACGGTGTAGCCAAAAGGGTTATCGATTCGCAGAGTCATATTACTCATATCCAAATCGAGCCCATTGCGCTTAAGGCTTCCATCGGCGTTGCGTGCACCCATAACAGTCGCACCGCCGTAATCCGGGTGCTGCATGGTGTCTTGAGGGAATGTTCCAAAAACCACGACTGCACCCTGATCGGGAATCCAGGTTCCAGATGGGAAGTAGTGAACATCACGCGGGATTGCAAATGCATCGCCCGAGTCCCACCAGATACGAAAGCCCGCAAGGTTTACCGGGCGCCCGGACAAGTTGACTATCTCAATGAACTGATCGCCCATCGGATCGCCAGCAATTCCGTCGCGATTCATATCGATGGCCCCACCTTCGGAGTCGATATAGACCTCATTGATGACCAGGTTCAGATCGACTTCCATGGTCTCAAGCACCGTGAATTCTTGAAAGCCCGGGAGAACGTAGGGACCCGCGCGCGCGGTCAGGCCAACAACGCGGTCACCGGTCAAAACGCGATCATTGTGGGCGCCAATACGGAATTCAATAGACGTCTCCCCTTCAGGCACTGTCAACTCGATCGAGTCCAGATCAATGATGTAAGGAACGACCGAGCCATTCGCACCACTGCGCACACCATTCGTATCCAAGGTAATCCGTAGGCCACCCTCAGGAGCTGGTTCGGCCAATTCGATTTGGCCAACCGCGGCATTGGGTCCATCTGTTTTCAAAATCGATTCCCTGCTGACGGTAAGCGTCAATTCGTTCTCGGGATCAAAATAGGGAGTCCCGTCGTACCAGGTGCCCGGAGCATACAGATTTTGGGTTGCACCCGGAATATTGAAATGAAGGTGTTCAGGCCCAAATTCGAAACCTGGCTCAGTCCAATCCAGGGAAGTCCGGTGAAAAGAGCCAGAAAGGTTGTAAGCATGGTGACCGGGGTCCAGCTCTTGAGTGATGGCCCAGATATCCGCCCGCTGCATCCAGATATTCACCAGTTCCACCTCGGCGCCAAACGGAGCCGTCAAGTACATGATCTCAGCGCGGCTGGCGATATTCAGACCGAGACCGTTGCCGCCGCCCGATGCTACTTGCACGATAGCTCCACCAAAGGTTCCACGTGGCTCCCCGCCACCAAAAACAACCAATGCAGTGTTGGGATACAGAATGGTCCCATCCGGAATCAAGTGACGGTCATCCAGGTCATCACCGATACGGTAGCCACTCAGGTCAACCGGATGATCATCGATGTTGACCAACTCGACAAACTGGTCGCGGGTATTGTGAATATCGCCATCGTTATTGGCATCGCCGACTGGTTGTTCCACGATGTTTCCAACACCAATGCCTGGAACCACATTCAGAACCTCTGTGAAAATCAATCTCGGACGGGGAGTCACATTTTCTACAAAGGTTCGTGCGAACTCAGTATTGTAGCCCTCCGCAGACACGAAAAGGTCCAGCCGCTTCAGTCCAGTGTATTGATTGTCCTGAATGATCTCTACTGGAACGTTCAAAGATGTTTCACCCTCAGCCATAAAAACAGGCTCTTCCGGCAAGCTCAGGGAAATTGCAGTCCGGTAATCCGGCGGGGTCAACTCGAAGGTCAATCCCCCAGCTGGAGCGGGCTCGTCCAAGGTGATCGTAAGCGCATTTTCCACACCCCCCGTTTCCGGTTCGGTCACCTGTGCTTCGGCAAAGCTTACATTGAAAAACCCCAGATCCGACTCTCCGAAGATACGGATATTGTCGACGTACCAATCTTCATTGAAGGCATTGCCCGAAAAGGTAAGCTGTAGCTCCATCTCATCGCCATGATTGTAAATCGGCCATTCCCACTCAGTGAAAAAACGAATCAGTTTATTTGGGTCGTCCTGAACCGTCATCGTGTCCGAAGGACCTTGGTAATAAATCGGCCAGGAATTACTGGTCGAACTACGGAATCCTCCGATCTCCTGCCATTCACCACCGTCGAAACGAACCCGCATTTTAAAATCGTCATTTGGTTCGTGACCGGGAGCACCTACACAGATCACAAGACGAACGGACAAGTCTCCGTAGCCGGAAACATCAATGCCCGGAAACTTCAGACGGGCATCCCGGTCCGAAAGGCCTTCGCCTTCAAATTCATCCCCACGCGGACCGGGAACCGTTGTCATACGGCGGGCCATCCACATCCAATCTCCATCGAGCAGATCGCCCTGGCCC
>JBJHBN010000365.1:0-3758 GCA_050485505.1 Opitutales bacterium
GCGCACGCTGGTATAGACGTGGCGCATCTTCTTTTCCTGCTTCGGCTTGGGAATGAAGTGTTCCCCGAGGTCAAAGATTGATAGCGCACCCTTTAGATAGTTTTCTGGATCCACAATTGGCAGGACACGGATGTCGTGGCGGTCAAACAGCTCCAGAGCTTCGCGACAGGTGGCGTCCTGTTGCACCTTGTGCACATTCGACACCATGATGTCGCGAATGCGCGGAGTGACATCGCTGATAAACTGTGGCAGCGGTACTTTGAACGCGTCGAGAATGGCGTCGATCCGAGCATTGCTGTTGCCGCAGCGCGCAGCGATGTAGTTGGGTTGGCCGATCGCCTTTTTGTAGGCCGCATAGCCGATCGCTGAGCAAATGGCATCCGGATCCGGATTGCGGTGGCCGAAAATATAGACTGGTTGGTTCATCAGGTAAGAGAGAATGTGATCATGTGCCGGAGAATGAGGCGAAGGCAATCCTTTGCTGCGATCGATCATATCGTTGGGGCGTCGGCGGATTGCTCGGGATTGTCCGGTCCGGTTTCTGGTTGTTGCGGAATAAGTTAATTGGGTTAGCTTCTAACAGGTATGTTTTTGTTGACTCGTTGGATGATCGTAATGGCACTCGTTGGAGTGTTTGGGATTCAGGTCGCTCAGGCGGCTGAGAACACAGGGCCTGCGCGGGACCGCTATGTGGAGGCGGAGCTGATTCTGGAAAACACGCACGTGCGTCCTGGTGAGACGGTGCGGGCCGGATTGCGCCTCAATCACGATGAGGCCTGGCACACCTACTGGAAGGTGACGACGACGGGCTACGCTACCTCTCTGGACCAATGGGAATTGCCGGAGGGTGTCGAGGTGGGGGAGCTGCAGTGGATCGCTCCGGTGCCATACAATTTTGAGGGTTACATCGAATATATTCTCGAACACGAGGTGGTGTTGCCTTTTGAGTTGACGATTCCGGAATCAGCCGAGGCGGGGGATGTTTTATACATCGAGGCGCGTTCGGAGTGGCTGATGTGCAAGACGGTTTGCATTCCGGGTAGGGTGCGAGTGGGTTTGGAAATTCCCGTGGCCGATGAGGCCCCGGAGGCAGATGAACGCTGGATTGAACTGTTTGCCGAGGCTGATAAGTGGATGCCCGTCGAGCCGGAGGCGGAAATATCGGCCTGGCGCAGCGGCGATCAGGTTCACATTTCCCTGCCGGCGCCGCGGGAGCCGGATTCGATCTACTTTTTCGATGAACAGGTGCTGATTGTGCCTGAGATGACGCAGACTGTGAACCTGCGTGATGATGGACGGGTTGAAATTGTACTGTCTGTGGATCCAGCCGGGTCAGGCTCTGCGGAACGCCTGGTGGGTGTTTTGCGTTCAGAGTCTGGTTGGAGCGATTATTCGGGCTACGCATGGATTGTGGATGTACCACTGGAGGAGGGCGAAGTTGGGAGCGGGGACTTTGAGGCGATTGCTTTGCCCACGGACACGATTGGCGGCTTGTTCATGGTTTTTGCCTTGGCCTTCGCGGGTGGCCTGATTCTTAACCTGATGCCCTGTGTGTTTCCGGTGCTGGGGATCAAAATCATGGGTTTTGTTCAGCAGGCGGGCTCGGAGCGCGGCAAGATTGTGGCTCATGGTCTGGTCTTCACCGCAGGCGTGATGGCTTCATTCTGGCTGTTGGCGGGTGCGTTGATTGCCTTGCGCGCAGGTGGACAGGAATTGGGCTGGGGCTTCCAGTTGCAGTCGCCCTTGTTTGTCTACGTGCTCGCGGTTTTCCTGCTCTTGTTTGCCCTGAATATGAGCGGCTTGTTTGAAATAGGCCAAAGCGCAGTGGGCGTGGGCAGTAACCTGACTGCCAAATCCGGTTTTTCGGGCAGTTTCTTTTCAGGCGTATTGGCCACAGTGGTTGCCACGCCTTGTGCAGCTCCGTTTCTCGCTCCCGCCCTCGGTGCAGCCCTTGCCCTGCCACCGATCACGAGCTTGTTGGTTTTTACTGCAATTGCCGCGGGTTTGGCCTTCCCATACCTCTTCCTGTCGATCTTCCCACAACTGGTTAAGGTGCTGCCGAAACCGGGTGTCTGGATGGAGAGTTTTAAGCAGTTCATGAGTTTCCTGCTGTATGCTACCGTGGGCTACCTCGTCTGGATTCTGGCTGGCCAGCTGACGGATTCAGGGGGCTACGGTGCCTTCAGCCTGCTGCTGGTCTTCTTCAGCATGGTGGTCATTGCGATGGCGGCCTGGATTTACGGTCGCTGGGGCGCCTTCCATCGGCCGAAGCGCGCACGCATGACGGCCTATGCAGTCGCCGGACTTATTTTTCTGATGGGGCTTGGCATCGGCTATCCGCGGCCGGCCATCAATCTGGATCCGGGGGAGACTCCCTTGGTATGGGAAGAGTGGGCTCCGGGCAAAGCCGAAGAGCTGCATGCTGAGGGCCGCATTGTTTACGTCGATTTTACTGCCCGCTGGTGTGTCACCTGCCAGACCAACAAGGCCGCAGTTTTCGGCTCTTCCGAAGTGCGTCGCTGGATTCGTGAAAATGATGTAGCCCTGCTTATCGCCGACTGGACCAATCAGGATCCCCGTATCACCGAAGCCCTGGCCGCCTACAATCGCTCCGCGATCCCATTCAATCTGGTCTATGGACCATCTGTCGATGAACCGGAAGTTCTCCCGGAGTTGCTGACTCCGGGCATTGTGATGGAACGTTTCCGCCGAGTCAGCGAGTAGGCGCTGCGGTCCCCGCTGCGCAGGAAGTGGTCGGAAGATCGTTCCGCCCTCGGGGCGAGCGCGGCTACAAAAAACCGCCGTGGTTTTCCACGACGGTTTTTTGAAAATCAGACTGAATCGATTTCTCTCAGACCAGCATCAATGCCGGGTTCTCGAGAATCTCTTTCAGGGCGCTGAGGTATTGGGCTCCGACGGCTCCGTCGATGACGCGGTGGTCGCCGCTGAGGCCGACTTTCATGCGATAGCCAATGGTTATCTCGTCCTTTTCGTTGACGATCGGTTGTTTGACCGTTGCGCCGACGCTGAGGATTGCGGCATTGGGCGGATTGATGATGCCATAGAAGTCGCTGATGCCGAACATGCCCAGGTTGGTCACGGTCAGAGTGCTGCCGGACATCTCATCGGGTTTGAGCTTCTTGTTGCGGGCTTTGCCGATCAGGTCCTTGGCTTCGGCGGCAATCTGGCGCAGACCCTTGCCATCTGCCTGGCGGATCACCGGAGTCAGCAAACCTTCGTCTACAGCAACGCCAAAGGCGAGGTGAACCTGGCCGTATTGCACGATCTTGTCACCCTTCCAGGAGCGGTTGATCGCGGGAACACGCCGTACTGCTTCGGCGGCTGCTTTGAGAATGAGGTCGTTGACGGTGAACTTCACGCCACCCTGTTCGGGGGCGAGGCCAGCCAGTTTGTCATTCAGCGTCTTGCGGAGCTTGGCCAGGGGCGCGCCGTCCACTTCAATTTGCAGGTAGAAGTGGGGCGATTCCGTTTTGGAACTGACCAATGCCCGGGCAATTGCCGCGCGCATGTTGCTGACCTTGATCTCCTTGTCTTCCAAACCGGCAACCGGGGCGCCGGCAGGGGCCGCTGCAGCGGAGCTGGAGCTGTCCTTGGCGCTGGAACCCTTTTGGGCGGTGCCAGCTTCCACGGCTTTCAAAACGTCGTTTTTGATGATTCGACCATTTGGACCCGTGCCTTTGATCGCATTCAGATCGAGGCCTTTGTCCTTGGCCATGCGGCGGGCGAGGGGAGATGCC
>JBJHBN010000366.1:0-744 GCA_050485505.1 Opitutales bacterium
CAGAATAGGCGCTCGAACTGGGCGTCACGGCATTGGATTACCTCGGGCGGCTTCGGTTTTTGTGTCGTTTCATGGAATCGCTGAATCAGGCAACCGGGGGGAGACCAATTGAGTTGATGGGCATTGAGTTCCCCAACGCGGTTGGTCTGGCTGCCGGAATGGATAAAAACGGTCGATTTTGGCGTTCTGCCGCGGCCCTTGGATTCGGTCACGTTGAAGTCGGCACAGTGACCTGGCATCGGCAACCGGGTAATGAACGGCCCCGTTTGTTCCGCTATCCCGAGAGTGCGGCGATTATCAACCGCATGGGCTTCAATAACGACGGTGCAGAGGCTATGGCGAAGCGTTTGAAGGCCAGCCTCTGTAAACCAGGCGGGCAGACGCCTGTGGGCGTGAATATTGGCAAGAGTAAGATCACTTCGCTCGACCATGCGGTGGAGGACTATGTTAAATCCTTTCATATGTTGGCTGAATTTGCCGACTACATAGCGATCAATGTTTCAAGTCCAAACACCCCCGATTTACGCAAGTTGCAATCGGCAGAGCATCTCGACGTGTTGTTGCAGGAGCTGACGAAGGCGAACGGCAACCGAGCCCGGAAGCTGGGTGAAAAAGCGTGCCCGTTCCTCCGGCGTGCAGAAACCGAACACCTTTTCGATGACCCCGCGGTTGTACCAGGAACGGTCGAACAGCACGATCTCGCCCGCCGCCGGCAGGTGCGCCGCATAGCGCTGGAAGTACCAC
>JBJHBN010000366.1:754-3746 GCA_050485505.1 Opitutales bacterium
GTCCTGAAGATTGCTCCGGATCTGAGTTTCGCCGAGATCGAGGGTATTCTTCAGCGCATTGAGACTTATGGAATTGATGGCATTATTGCTACTAATACGACGATTGAGCGGCCAGGGCCTTTCTCACAGGTCAAGGAATCAGGTGGATTGAGTGGACGTCCGCTGCACCGTCGCTCGCTGGAAGTTGTAAATTATATAAGCCGTTCCACCAAAGGGCGCTTGCCAATAATCGGTGTCGGCGGCATTGACGGCCCTGAGTCAGCAGGTGCCATGGTCGATGCAGGTGCTCATTTGGTGCAGTTGTATTCCGGTATGATCTACCGTGGTCCCTTTCTTGCCAAGCAAGTGGCACGGGCACTCGCGCCCCGCCAGAAAAAGTGGATTTGAGGTAATTTCCAGACACCACTGGACGCGAGCCCCGTTCTTTAGCCGAACCTCAGGCTTCCTGATGTTCAATGGATACGGATTGAATGATGCCTTCCAGGCTGTCCCTCAGGTCCAGTAGTGAATCCGCTTCAGCTGGCTCACCAGGTTGAATTGGTTCAATGTAGAATGTGTCGGCCACAACCAGTCGTTCGGTCGAAATGCGTGCAAAGGTTATGTCGAATCCGTGCTTATAGATGGCCTTGGCAAAGCGGTAGAGCAAGCCGATGGCGTCGTTGCACTGGATTTCAATGATCGTGCGGCGCAGGCTTATTTCGTGATAGATCTCGACCTTGGGCGGTATCAGGGCCGGTAAATGCGTTTCGCGCCGCAAGTAGGACGGCTTGCTCCGAGCTTCGGAACGCCGTTGGATCTCATCCAATGGATCCTGATTGTGTAACAAGGCGTTTTCCAAATGTTTTTGGAAATCGACAAAGGCTTGTTTGCTCTGGACGACGCCACCATCGGGCTCGGTCACGTAGAACGTGTCGATGGTGATATGGTCAGCGCGGGTGAGCGCTTTCGAGGAGATAATATTGAGTCCGGCCAGGCTGAACGCTCCGGCCAATTTGTAGAACAGACCCGCGCGGTCCCAAGTGACAATATGCACGACTGTGAGGTCCTGATTCAAATCATCCTGCCATTCGACGACCGGGACTAGCGATCCGAGCGATTCGGCTGCGGCTATTGTCTGCAGCAGCTTGTGAACCATGCGCAAGTGGAGGGCAATTTCGTCCGAGTTGTGATAGCTGAAATAGCGCTCCGGCATCAAGTTGAGGTGGGCTTCGATCTCCTCGCCGGGAAGTTCCGTCACCCTCGCATAGATGGAATCTCTCGGTATCATGACGGGTTGCAACGGTGCGGGAGTATCAGGGCCGGTGATGTTGGCGAGTGTCGCTTGGTAAAGCTGGGTGTGCTGGGTATCTTTGAAGCCATTCCAAAGCCCCTCCGAGGTGGCACAACTGTCGCAATACGTAAGGGCGTAGAGGTAGCGAAGTCTTTCCTTGTCGCCGACAAGTTCGCTGAAGCTCTGTATCGTTTCCGGGTCATCGATATCGTATCGTTGCCAGAATCGTGCCATTTCAAGGTGATTGCGGATTAAGAATAGAATTTTTCCGCGCAATTCGGTTAAAATATCCAGACGCTCGAGGATTCCGACGGCCAGTTCTTCGCCAACACGGGAATGATCTTCAATGCCTTCGCCTTTACCTATGTCGTGCAGTAGCAGTGCAAGGTAGAGGAGGGAAGGGTGTTCCGTCGATTCCAGCGCCTCACGGAATTTCCCGGTTTCCGCTTCGTTTTCCTGACAGAAAATGCCGTCGAGCACACGGATGGTGGTCAGGGTGTGTTCATCGGCTGTGTAGCGGTGATAAAACTCGTGCTGAACCAGGCAGTGCAACTTTTCCCATTCCGGGATAAAGGCGCTGAGCACGCCGGTTTCATTCATCAATTGCAGTGCGGGATAAACGTTCCCGGTTCCCTGCAGGATCGCCCGAAAGGTGCTGCTACAATCCGTGTTGCGAATGCTTTCGGGGTCAATGCTTGATATGAACCTGCGGATCAATCGGGTTAGCTCGAAATCGGGCTTGAGCTGTAGACGCTGGAGGTGCCGGAATACGCGCACGACTCGATTGGGGTCATGCTCGAAAACGGATAGGTTTGGCGCATACAATTGACCGTCCACCACCTGAAACCCGTCAATATACTGGCGCTGATGATTCCGCCAGGAATGGATCACTTCGGAAAAGGCGACGTGCGTCGTCGAGTCGACGAGCAACTTTTGTTCGAGGTATTTCGAGGTGCGGACAATGGTCTGCGCGGCACGATAATAGTCGCGCATGAACTGTTCGACGCGTTTGAATATTTCCTTATGCCGATAGCCGAGATTCCAGGCAACTTTTGGTTGGCGGTCGAGGTTGAGTAGTTCGGTTGCCCGTTTACTTTGCAGGTGAAGTTCATTGCGGACTCTCAGCAGGAAGTCATAGGCTCCAACAAAATCGGAGTGTTCCTGGCTGGATAGGAATTCAGTCGAGAGCCGTTCTTCGATGTCACGGGTGGCCAGCTTGAGGCGCACCATCCAAAGAATGTTCTGGTAGTCGCGCAAACCCCCAACCCCGTTTTTGATGTCTGGCTCCTGAAGGTAGATTGTGCCCCCGAATTTATGCCGCCGGGCCTCCTGATCCTGAAGCCTTTGTTCAATGTAAAGGCGAACATCGTCCTTTTTCAGCAATTTTCGATACTCTTTTTCGAACTCGCGAAAAAGGGCCTCGTCGCCTGTCAGGCGACGGGATTCAAGCATCGCGTTTTTACTTTGGACATCGGCCTGGGCTTCGGACAGAGCTTCCTTCACGGTGCGGGTGCTGTGGCCAACTTTGAAGCCCATGTCCCAGAGTAGGTAGAGGATGCTGTTGTTGAAGGTCTCCTGACAGGCCTCAAAGTTATCCGGCCGCTTCGTTTTGGCCGGATAGAGGCACATTATTTCCACAAAGCTCAGTGGAGACAGTTCGGCTCGGCCAAAAAAACCCAAAGCAAAAAGGGCCACCGTGAGGTTTTTCAGCCCGTGTTCAGA
>JBJHBN010000367.1:0-3745 GCA_050485505.1 Opitutales bacterium
ATGTACATCCGCATCAGCAAACCGATCGTGTGTGCTGTCCAGGTCAACCAACCAAGCCCCAAAGCGATTGTCCGCAGGCGCGGCCCAATAAGCCAGGAAGCGGCGACCACCAAAAACACCAGCACATAAAGGGCGGCACCCTTCAAAAACAAGGCGAGCCGATTGAAACTGTGCTCAAATTCCGCGCGGTGCGCCGCCGTCCCAAAATGAGAATTCATCCAGACACCAAGGCTAGCAACCGCCTGATTGAATGCCGCATGGTCCTGCATTTCCCAGGCCCTTAGCATGTCACGGTAATAGCCAACCACAGGATGCAAGGCATCCGCCTGCAAACTCCGCTGAAAGGCAGCCCCAACGGTTACCCAGTCTCCACGCGGACGCTCCTCTCCACCCCGGTATGGGATGGGAGCATATTGGGCAAAGTCATCCATCACCGCAAAGCGCGTAATCGCCTGATGCATGCCACCCATCAATTGCTCAGGGACCCCGCTGCCATCGCCCATCGCACGCATTTCACGAAAGCGCGGATGAACCTCTGTTTGAAACCGAACAACCTTTTCGTCCAGCCCTCTCGGATCATTTAAGTGCAAACTATGCCGCAGGCGCCAATACAGGGTGAGCAGGTAATCCAGCTGCAGGACTGCATTCTCAAACTGGCTGCGATCCGCACGCTCAATATCACGGATGTGCTCTGCCTGGTGTTGGATTACCGAACCGTAGTCCCGAATATCGTCAAATGCCAACGTGAGACGGCTGCGCGGTTCCTGTCCAAGCATAGACATTACCTCTGGATGGAAGACCGTAAACACCGGAATTTTGTCCGCCCGCTCCGGCTCAGCAGATACGATTAAAAACCATTCACGCGCATCATAACGTTCACCATCAGCCGTTCGCGCAGAGGTTTTGCCGCTCAAGGCGCGCAAATAGCCACGGGCCATCGAATCCATTGATTTCAGCCGTCCGTCGGCCAGCACTGGTAGAGCACCGAAGGTATCCAAGTCCGGGCGCTCCTCCGATACGCTGGAACGAAAGAGCCCGCTGCAGATCCATACTGCTACCACCGTCATCGCCAACCAACCTAGCCAGCCCATCGGCGCTGGTTTCACATTGGCAGTGGATTCCAAACCATCCGCATTTTTTCGGCGCGGGCGGCGACTGATACCCAGCCCCAACTGCCAGATCAGGCCAACAGTCACCACCAGGCAAGCAATGTAGGGTAAAGTCCAACCCGGATTGCGAACCACCTGGAGGATGGAGGTCTGATCGTCGTTAGCATAACTCGCCTGATAAAAGGTCTTGCCGCGGTAACGCAACGGTTGATTCATTGAGATGTGGATTTCCCGATCCTCCCCTGTCTGCGGATTCCGCAGCCGCACCTGACTGGCAAAGTGTTTGGGAATCTGGGTGCCCGGGTAGCGCAAATGAGTGAACTCCAACAGCTGCAGCGAATACCCCAGATATTCGCGCTCCGGCCGAATGGCAATCCGGTAACTGCGGTCACCGTATTCAAATGTCTGTGGTTCACCCAACACGCTGGAAACAGCCCAGGTCCCGAGCGATTCGTCTGACTCCACTGAAAACACCTCAACCACCGCACTGACCACATTGCGTCCGTCAGTCGAAACGACCCTGGGTTCCTCCGTCATCCGCAAGCGCGGTCCCAAGCCCCTCTCTGCCGGGGCCTCATCCGGGTGTTCAGCGGCGGTTTCAGGCGGCAAAAGAAAGACCCTAGAGTTCTGGAAAAACCTTCGTACTTCGACGCGCAGCGGCAAGCTTTCCTGGACCACTGGACGGCCTGCAGCCAGGTGGGATTCGTGCACCGCATAAACGCGGTCCAGTTCGGGATCGCTCGTGTCGATGAGAACGAATTCGGACTCCCGTGGATGTTCCAAGTAGGACCTCTCCTGCCCCTCATCAAACATCAGGTTCATCTCCTTCGCAAACACCCCTGTGACCCACTCCGCAACTAACAACAAGGCAATTCCGCCATGGATAAGGATCAACGGGACGCGCCGCCAACCCATGCGAAAGCGGGTAAAGTGTGCAGCAATGATATTGATAAACAAAAGCCCGCCCAGAATCCATCCACCTGGAAAAATCGGCAACTCACCAAGCCCTGGAATCTCGTGCCAAACGAAAAAGGTGCGGATGTAGCGACTCATCACCTCCCAGATGCCAATCTGGGTCTGGGCCATCGTGGCCAAAAAAGTCAGCATCATGCTGAACACCAGCAAAACAATCGTGAAACGAAGCGAACCAAGCGCATTGATCCATTTGGAGATCCGATTTCGGGGCATAATAAAACCCTACGAATAAAAAGCGCCTCAGTGCAAATCCAAATACGGCATGCAAAGCCGTGTCTCTGAGGGCTCATGCGTCGAATACCTGCCAAAAACCTTTTGCATTTTCGATGGTCTCCAACAAACTGCTCCACATGGACAAACGACGTTTAGGAAGCAGTGGCATTGTCGTCACCGATCTTTGCATGGGCACAATGACCTTTGGGTCCAGCAATACTGAAGCAGAAGGCTTCGCCATTCTCGACCGCGCCTACGATGCGGGCATCGACTTTTATGATACCGCCGAGCTCTATCCAGTTCCTCCGAAAAAAGAGTGGGTTTTCCGCACTGAGGAGATTGTGGGCAAGTGGCTGAAGACCAAAGACCGCGACTCGGTCATTTTAGCCAGCAAAGTCGCAGGTGCAGCGCACGGATGGTTTGCTCCGCCAATTCGCGGCGACAAGACTGCCCTTGATCGCCACCACATTCGCAAAGCCATTGAGGGCAGTCTGAAACGCCTGCAAACGGACTACATCGACCTCTATCAAACGCACTGGCCAGACCACGATTTCGGTTACGAGGAAACCTTGACGGCACTCACTGAGCTGCAGGAAGAAGGGCTGATCCGCGTCTTTGGTTCCAGCAACGAGACGCCGTGGGGAACTATGAAATCCCTACAAGTTTCCAAGGAACTGGATCTGGGACGCTACGAGACCATTCAAAACAATTTCAGCATCGTCAACCGACGCTTTGAGGATTCCCTCGCCGATATCTGTCGCCGGGAAAAAGTGAGTTGCCTGCCCTACTCTCCGCTGGGCGGCGGTGTCTGTACCGGCAAATACAACGACGGTAATGTGCCGGAAAACGCCCGTTTCAGCGAATACCTGAAACAGGGCGGCGATCGACAGAAGAAGATGGCACATCGCTTTGTCAACGAGCGCAGTCTCGCTACAGTTGCCGAACTCCGCGAGCTGGCCAAGGATCTCAGCATTAGCCTGCCAGCGCTTTGTCTCGCCTGGTGCCGCCAGCACGACTTTGTCGCCTCCGTTATTTTTGGCGCAACATCGCTCGAACAACTGGAAGAAAACTTGCCCGCCGGTGAGCTAACCTTGTCTGCGGAAACACTCGAACGGATCGATCAGATCACCGATCAATACCGCTATCCACTGGGTTAGTGGTGTGACCAATAACTCATCCGACGCTCACCCGGGAGACGAACGAACTCCGGTAGAGTCCGTAGCTCAAAAGCGCCATGACAGGTACCGACACCACGCCAATGCCGGGAATGAGCTGCAAGCCGATGAGTAGCAAGAGAGCAATGCGCAGTAAAATCTTCAACGCAAAGCTCCGACCTGCCGGCAGATACCCCATAAAAGGGGCCACCAGCGCTATCCGGTAGTAAATGACGCCGGGAATCAGGCCGATAACCGGAATCAAACTGAACAGGGCGCTGATTGCCACCACCT
>JBJHBN010000368.1:0-3742 GCA_050485505.1 Opitutales bacterium
ACAGTGAGGGTTGTGTGCGTTTTCTTGCGAAATCCTTTAGCGCGGATACGGAAGTGCGCTTCAATTCCGTCAATGCCGGTCCACTGAAGACCAAATCCTCGGCGGGAATTCCGGGCTATCTGGAAAATTACCTTTTTGCCGAACAGTTGACAATGCGCAAACAGGCTTTGACTACGCAGGAAGTGGCGGACACTGCGGCTTTCCTGCTGAGTCCGCGCAGCAGTGGGATCAACGCACAGGGGATTGTCGTTAATGCGGGTATGGACTGGAATTACTTCGATGAAGCTGTAGTGAAAAAGGCCATGCGCCCGGACCTGTCATGAGTCTGGAATCCGTCCGCATTGAGTCCTTTGGCTACGAGTTGCCACCGGAGGTCTGGAGTTCAGCTGCGATCGAGGAACGTTTGGCCCCAGTCTACGAGCGTTTGCACTTGCCACAGGGGCGGCTGGAGTTGATGACGGGTATCCGCGAGCGGCGTTTCTGGAACGATCCGGTCAAAGCTTCGGAGGCTTCGGCAATGGCGGGTAGGGTGGTTCTCGAAAAGAGCCGAATCCCCAAATCGGGGATCGATTTGCTGGTCCACTGCGGTGTCTGCCGTGACCGCCTGGAACCGGCAACGGCCGCGTATGTTCACCACCTGCTGGGACTTGATGGGCGGACTCAGATATTCGACCTCTCGAACGCCTGTCTTGGTTTTTTGAACGGTATTCTAATGGCCTCCGCGATGATCGCTTCCGGGCAGATTCGTACGGCATTGATCTGCTCAGGTGAAAATGGCCGACCACTGCTTGAGCATACAATCAAAACTTTGAATGAGGCCGAGCTGACCCGCAAGAGCATTAAGCCCTATTTTGCAAACCTCACTATCGGGGCGGGGAATATCGCCTTCATGCTAACGCATGAATCACTGGCGCCGGATACAAATCTACGTATAGGTAATGGTTGCGTGGGCACCAACTCGACGGCAAATGTCCTCTGCCAGGGGGATTCCATCGGCGCGGGAGGGCTGGATATGCAGACCGATGCGGAGGCCTTGCTGGAGGCGGGTATCGAGCTGGCTCAATCGACCTGGCAGCGTTTCTGTGAACAGAATAGATGGACGGTGGATACGCCGGACCGGGTGGTTACCCACCAGGTCGGCCGGATGCACCAGTTGCGCTTGTTTGCAGCCTTGGGCCTGGATCCTGCAAAGGACTATATCACCTATCCGTGGATGGGCAACGTGGGCTCAGTGTCGCTACCGCTGACCCTGTGCAGGGCGATCGAAGAGGGCGCTTTGAAACCGGGCCAGCGGGCAGCGCTGTTGGGGATTGGGAGTGGCTTGAGCTGCTGTATGGCGACCATGGAACTTTAACGAGCAATGACTGAAACACGTTCCCAATCCTGGCGCGCAGAGTATCCATACGCCTCGCATTTTCATGAGCTTGATGGCCCTCGCATGCATTACCTGGACGAAGGAGAGGGCGAGCCGGTGGTCTGCGTTCACGGAAACCCGACCTGGTCGTTTTTTTATCGGAACCTGGTAGCAGGCTTGAAAGATCAGCACCGCTGTTTGGTCCCTGACCATGTTGGCTGCGGGCTGTCCGATAAACTTCAGGATTATCCCTATTGCCTGCGCCAGCACATCGATAATCTGGAGCATTGGCTGGAAGCCTTGCAGCCGGGGCCTTTCAATCTGGTGGTCCACGACTGGGGTGGAGCCATTGGCCTTGGTTTGGCGGGGCGTCGTCCTGAATGGATACGGCGCATCATTGTCCTCAACACAGCCGCCTTTCCTTTTGCGAGCATCCCCCGGCGCATTGCGCTGTGCCGCACTCCTTTGATCGGGGAGTGGATGCTGCGGAGGTTGAATGCTTTTGTGCGTGCGGCGACTTTCATGACGACGGAGAAACCCTTGTCCACTGTGGCCAAAGCGGGCTTCACGCATCCCTATGATTGCTGGGACAACCGCGTTGCGATTGCCCGTTTTGTCCAGGACATCCCGATGCAGCCGACGCATCCCAGTTACGGAACCTTGGTCGAAGTTCGGGAGGGACTCCAGTTCCTACGCGACAAACCGGTGGAGATCCATTGGGGAATGAAGGACTGGTGCTTCCACGGAGGTATCCTGAAAGAGTGGCCTCAGCACCTTCCCCAGGCTGCTGTTCACCGCTATGAGAATGCAGGGCACTACCTCTTGGAAGATGCCGGTGACGAAGTGATTCCCGCGATCAGGCGTTTTCTGGTTGGCTGATGGGACTAATGATAATCCGCTGGCAATTGGGCGTTGGGCGTTGGATATTTTTGTCGGGGTCCCGGCCCTTAGGCCTCAGTCTTAAATTTGACCGTGACTGTCGTACCTTTGCCCGGAGCGCTGGAAATGTCCAATTCTGCGTTGAAGCGGTTGGCAAGACCCATCACTAGGACCATGCCCAGTCCCAGGCCCTGCTGTTCATGGATGCTGCGGTCGAATTGGCGGAAAATGCTCAGGCGTTTAATCTGTTCGCGGGTCATTCCGCGGCCATGATCCTGGACACTGAAAACACCGTCCTTGGACATGGTGATCTGAATCGAGGTGCCTTTGCGGGAAAAACTGCAGGCATTGTCGACCAGTTCCTCAATCATTATCGCAAGGCTGTCACTGCCGGCGAACAGCGGACAAGCTACCAGATCGGCTTGGATGTCCGCTTCACGTTGGTGTCTTGCGGCAACCGTCTGAATTCGATCCTTAATTATATCGTGGGTTACACCCGCTTTTAAAAGCAGCCCATTCTCCTGCCCTTCGCCGGATTTCAGATCGAGCAAGTAGAGGTAATTCTTAAGGGTTCGGTGTAGGCGCCATCCGGAGACTTCAATCTCGCCCAGAAACTCATCTACTTCTGTTGGATCCATGTCGCGAAAGTCACTGCGGAGTAATTCCGTGAGACCCAGAATTCCTGCGAGGGGAGTGAAAAACTCGTGTGGAAGTGTTGAGTGCAGGGTTGAGCGCAGCTCGGATATAGCCTTGTCCTCGAGCCGCCAGTGGATATGCGCCCGGCGAAGTCGCGCCTCCACGCAACTCGTCAATTCATTGTGGCCAAAGGGTTTAACGAGAAAATCGTCCGCACCCAATTCCATGCCTTTGCGCGGTGTGACCGCAGACGGGTTGCCCGTCATCAGGACGATCTGCAGGGAGGCTATTGCCGGGTCGCTGCGGAGGGTCTTTAGGACTGTTTTGCCGTCGGTGCCCGGCATGTTGATGTCGGATATAATCAGATCGGGGAGGTGGGTGCGAGCGAGCTGGATGCCCTCTTCGCCATTGTCAGCAGTCAAAACCTGATAGCCATCATGGCGCAAGGCCATGCCAAACATCGATAAGATAGTCTGGTCGTCGTCTATCAACAGAATGGTTTTGAGGGATTGAGGCATCTATTCTCGATTTTTGAGGGCTTTACTTAGGGTATTTAATAAGGAATCAGCGGAGTAGGGCTTTTGCAAGAAATCCTTAACACCGAGATTTGAAGCTTTTGCGTCGGCGCCGTTGGCCGCGAGCCCACTGGTGGCTATGATTGGCAGATTTGGAGCGATGCCCTTGATAGCCTTGATCAAGGCCGCTCCATCCATGATTGGCATCATCATATCAGTGATAACCGCATCGATGTCATTGGCGTGCACCGCAAAGAGCCCGATGGCCTGGGCTCCATCTTCGGCCGAAATGACCCGATAGTTGAAGGCTTCGAGCATCTGGCGGCCGTGACGACGTTCGGACTCGATCCACGGTCGA
>JBJHBN010000369.1:0-3741 GCA_050485505.1 Opitutales bacterium
TCCTGGAGGAGCAGGGCTCTAGTTGGAACGAAGCTGGGAACTGGGCTCCATCCGGGGTTCCGACGATTACGAACAACGTGATCATCAATCGAAAAACGGCTCAACTTCGATTTTTTGGAGACGATGCGGGGGAAGCGAAGCTGCTGACGGTCGGCCTCGATTCCCCGTTCTCTGAGCCCAGTGAGCTGGATATTTTTTCAGGGGGCCTGCTGAACAGCTCGAATGCTGAAATCGGAGTTGAGGAGTCGAGCGTCGGGACGGTGGTTGTGGCCAGCGCCGGATGGAATAACTCGGGGGCGATTGAGTTGGGGGTAGCTGGCAATGGCGATCTGAAGATCGGTCTTGGGCTGGCAGGGACCGTGAGCACCGGAACCATCTCCATTGGCATATTTTCTTCGGGCAAGGGGCTTGCCGAGGTCAGCGGCTCCGATGCTTCACTTGTCGCACCGGGCGGGGCGACGGTAGGCGGGCCCAACGGCGGAGCTGGCACCTTAAGCATTAGTGAGGGTGCCTCTGCCACCACAGGCGAATCTCAGGTCGGTCTTGGGGACGGCAGCAGGGGAACAGTGGAGGTGACAGGCGACAGTTCCTCCTGGGATGTGAACGGTTTGGCCCTGGGCACGAGCACGGGTGAAACCGGGTTTGGCAAGCTCGACATCAAAAACGCAGGACGGCTATCTGTCACGGGGGTGGCGCAGATCGGTGCGTTTTTTGGCACCGGGGAGGCGCTTGTCTCGGGTGCTGGCAGCCAGTTGAACGTGAGCACCGGGCTGGTTGTGGGAGGACAGTCCAGCGTTGGCAAGATGGAGGTTAAAGAGGGAGCGAAGGTGGTCAGCGAGGAAGGCCTGGTCGGAGTTCAAGGTGGTTTCGGGTCTGTCATGGTGGCAGGCAGCAACGCAAATTGGTCGCTTTCAGGCTCGACAAACTCTTCGGTTCCCTCTCTCGTGGTCGGTCGTAACATGGATAGCAATGGAAGGCTAATCCTTGATGGAGGGGGAGTCGTTTCGGCGCGAAATGCCCAGATCGGCGTCAACGGCGGCACGGGGCTACTCCGAATCAGCGGAGAAAACTCGAGCTTTGCGGGAAGCGGAAGCATGATTATCGGCGATGGAGGTACTGGAACTTTGGAAGTGGTTGCCGGCGGCTTGCTCGATCTCACCAGTCAGTTTTTCGGAATCAGCGGCGGCAACCTCTCCGGTTACGCCTTGGTGCATGGCGCGGGCTCAAGGATTACGGCCCTCGAAATCCTCGTCGCCTCCCACAGCAGGCTGACAGTTCAGAGTGGCGGTTCGGTGATGAGCTTTGTCGCCTTTGTGGGCTCTTTCAGTGGCAATAGCCCCGCCTACGCGGAAATTTTAGGTAATGGCTCACAATGGACTAACGACGATGACTTTACCATTCGGGGCAGCGGCAGTGTTGCCGTCGAAGTCCGGGGCAACGACATCCTCACTATCGGCGGCAACCTCACCCAGGACGGCAAGTTGCTTCTCACCGCCGCTCCCTCGCTCGGCGCGGGTGACTACACTCCCGTGAAGGTCGAGGGAAACTGGGATGGAGAGGGCAGCGTGACGGCCTTGGGCGGGACGTGGGACGACGACGATAAAATCTTCAGCGTTGCCCCGCCGCTGAATGCCAACGCCGGAGAAGAGACGACCCTGACCCCCGCCACCAACCAGCGGCTCGATGTTCAGCAGGGTTCCTCCACCGGGCTCATTATCCTGGTCAATCCGGAGGCCAAATCTGCGGACGGCGCTCTGCAGATACTTTTCGAGGCCGGCCCCAACCCGGTCGACGAGATTGACTCCAAACCGGTGCTTGCGGCCTGGGACTTTAAGACTGACCTTGATCCAGACTCCTTCCCCGTGAGGGCGTGCATCATCCTGCCCGATGATGTGGAGGATACTGATGATCTCGAACTGTGGCATTCAGACGATGGCAGTGATTGGGTGCCTGTCGATACAAGCGACAGGATGGTTGTTAACGCTGCGGGGATATTCAGTTTTAACGCAGACAAATTCAGCAGCTACGCGATCACGGTGACTCCTCCCAAACCCGAACCGACGCGGGTGATCGCCCTGTCCGGCAACCTTTCCTTCGGCGAGGTAACGGTGGGGCAGAGCGCGACGCGCACCCTGACGATCACTAACAATGGTGACGACACCCTGAACGTAAGCGACATCAATTATCCCGCAGGCTTCACGGGCAACTGGAGCGGCGGCGAAATCGCGGCGAGCGAGAGCCAGGCTGTCATCGTGACCTTCGCACCGACGGCAGCAACGTCCTACAGTGGCAGCCTCACGGTGGACTCGGATGCAACCAGCGGTACAAACACACGGGCCGTTTCCGGCACGGGCAAAGCCGCGCCGGTTGACCCCGATCCTGATCCTGATCCTGATCCTGATCCGCAGCCCGGCACGATCGAGGAGTTTCTGGGGGACGATATGTATGTATTCCCCGGCACGGAGCCGGACAGCAGTGCCTGGTATTGGAGCTATACCCTGAAAAGTTTCTACTACTTTGGGGGAGACAACTGGCTCTACTTCTTCGAGTTTGCAGCAACGGTGTATGTGGCGACGAATTCCGGCTCGGTGGAGGAAGGCTTCTGGGGCTATATGATGCCGCAATGGCATCCCGGCTATGTGGCATGGGGCTACTTCACTGGTTTCGTCCAGGATGAAGCCAACGGGGACGCGCTCTCTGGCTACATCTTCCTGCTCGACCCCCTGCCCGGTGACACTGGCGGTGCAGCCTGGCACTTCTTCGGCGAGTATCCCAGCGGCAACTGGATTATCAACATGGAGTCTGGAGGCGACTGGCATCGGGTGAGATGAAAAGGGGAATCAAACGTGCCTTGCGTCAAAGAGGTTGTGTCCCATCGTGCCCCTTAATTGGCAGTATTTCATTTCGCTTAGCCGACACATGCTGGAGGCATGTCAGCCAATAGCCGGTGGTTAAGCGAGGAACGAGCGACACCACCGGAACCCGACACCCCCAAATGCATCCCGGAGGGATGCCAGAAAAACGTGGAAAGTTGAGCGTGGCGGAAGCATCGGCCGGATTTCCACGAGAGATTGGAGGCGAATAGGGTGGTGTTATGTGCGATGAGATTCCCGGTCGTCCTTGATTTTTTTCTGGGTGGCCTGATTCTTTTACCCTAGAAAGGGTGTAACTACGATCACGGCTGAGGCGGCATGGGCCGCGCAATCGACTTTCCCTATTGCATGCTGGCGAATCTATAACCAAGTTTTTGTTCCATATTGAAACCAGCCTTTAATATAGGGTTAGATTTCCTCCATATTAAACGTAGCCTGCAATGCGCGAACCTGAGTCCAGTGCCAATCCCCACACCGCCTGCTTGAGACACTGTATCAACGCCCCATCGTCTCTGTGGCGGAGGTCCAGGAGCTTACTGGCACCACCTTCACCGCCGCCAACAATCTCGTCGCCCGCCTTGTCAAGTTGAGCATTCTGCAAGAGGCCACCGGCTACAAACGCAACCGCGTCTTCCGTTATGCCCCCTACATCGCCATCTTCGGCGATAATGCGCCGGGCGACTCAATAGAAGCGAAAGGAACCACCGCATGATCGAAGGACTTAAGCCTTATGCGGAATACAAGGGGTTGGGGATGTCGTGGTGTCCCTATTATCAATGCTAGTCATCGCAGTTTTATACGCAGTATGTCATTTCGCTTAGCCGGGCACATGCCGGAGGCATGTCAGCAAGTAGCCGGTGGTTAAGCG
>JBJHBN010000370.1:0-3733 GCA_050485505.1 Opitutales bacterium
GTGACACGGTAGAATTCCTATCTGGATACGAAAAGTGGTTCAGTGGATTCGGGTTTTTGAATGCCGAGATGATGTATCAGCTGTTCGCCGACTTCCTTGAAAACAGGTGCAGCGACGAGACCTCCATAGCCAGTACCCGGCAGACGGGGCTCATCGACCATTACAGTGATCACAACCCGGGGATTGCTCGCCGGGAAAAAACCACTAAAACTGGCAACGTGATGGCGGTTCGAATACTGTCCATTGATGATCTTGCGCGAAGTGCCGGTTTTCCCGGCAACCTGATAGCCTTCAATCTCGGCACGGCGAGCGGTTCCGTCCGGGCCAATTACACCACGAAGCATCTCGGCAACACGTTCGGCGGTAATAGCTGAAACAACCTGACCCCGCTCAGCACTTGGAAAATCCAATACAGTCCGGCCGTCGGCGTCGAGTATGCGACTGGCAATGCGCGGGACCATCAGAACACCCTCATTGGCAATTGCAGCCATCGATTGATGTACCTGCAAGGGAGTCGCGCTGACCGCGTATCCGGCTGGAATACGACTGATCATTAGGCCGTCCCAATCGCGCACCGAATGCAGAGTGCCGCGCACTTCGCCTCCGAGCAACCAGCCAGTCGATTGGCCAAAGCCAAAGGCATGCGCGTAGTCATAAAGGCGCTGTTCTCCAAGCATCATCCCTATCTGGGCCGAGCCGCGATTGCTCGAACGGGAGACCACCCGGGTTAGTGGAATCGTACCCAGCCGCGAAGTGTCGGAGGGCAGGCGAATGTTGCGACCTCGGTAGTGCACAACTTCGGTCTCGCAGTCTATTAGGGTTTCCGGACGCACCAGACGCTCCTCCAACCCTGCGGCCACCGGAACAATTTTGAAAGTCGAACCGGGTTCATAGACATCTGTGACCGCCCGGTTGCGCTGGTTTTCAATTGGAAAGCGATTAAAATGATTGGGATCGAAACTCGGATAGTTGCCGAGCGCCAGGATGTCGCCGGTCCGGGGATCACTTATAATGATTGTGGCGCCCGCCGGATCATAGGTTTCAGCCAGTTTACGCAGGGCCTGTTCAACGATCGACTGTACATTCTGGTCGATGGTCAATTCCACGTGATAACCGTCACGCGGCAAGACTTCGCGGGCACGAAACGCAACCACTTCACGTCGCCGACCATCGAGTTCCGCTTCGCGCCAACCCTGCTCTCCTTTTAAATAGAAGTCGAGGGCCCGCTCCACCCCCATTACTGCGGTCTCTTCACGGTTCACGTAGCCGATTAAATGGGCCGCCAGCGAGCCACCTGGATAGAAACGCTCGTAGCGACGGTTTCCATATACCGGCCGAATGCCGAGGGCCCGCACCTGATCATACACTTCATCATTGACCACGGCCAAAGGTGCCCAGCGAATTGCTCGTCCGGGTTGACCATCCGAACCTTCGCGGAAACGCCGGTCGACGGCCGCTTCGATCTCAGCCAATGGCAAACCAAGGATCTGTGCCAGTTCCGGTAGTTTTTCCCGATGGCTGGCGGTAAAGAGGTAAGGGTCGACACCGACCTGTATCAGAGAACGAACACCGGCCAGCAGATTACCGTCGCGATCAACGATGTTGCCGCGTCGGCCCTCCAGTGGGATGACCGAGCGACGGTTGTTCTGGGCCTCCAAAGCAAGCTCGTCGCCCCGCAGAACATGCAGATCGTACAGGCGCACAAAGACAACGGCAAATGCCGCCACCATTACCGCCATAAACAGCCGCGATCTCCATGTTGCGATATAGGCCTTCGACATCAATTAAATCCACGCAGGGGTTCCATAACTGCCATGTCGATCGAGTGGCGGAAGGGGTCGCGGTCAGTGATCAGGCGCCCTCCTTCAACATCCTCAGGCGTCGGGATCACGTCAATCCGCGGACCTTGGATATACACGACTTCGCTGTCGCGGGGCGCCCGTAGCTGCAAGCCCAGCGCATCCATGCGGGCGTGGAGGTAATTGGGCTGATGTACCTCGGCGATTTTCGTATCGAGGTAGCCAATGCGCCGCTCGGTGTCGGTGATTTGTCGCTGAATGCGTTCAGTAGCACTGGCCGTCTCAGATATCTGCTGGCGGATGAACAACAGTCCAAGGCTGCCACAGCCAAACATGACCAGGATCATAAATGCGAGCCCCAGTAGCTTGTAGAATTCGAGTTGGTATTGGTGCTTGTTTGAATTCATGACAGTTCTCCTTTTTCAATAACGCGCATGCAGGCAGAGCGCGCTCTGGGATTTGCAGCGATTTCAGACTCCGACGGCCGCAACGGCTTGCGACTCAACTCCCGGCCACGCACTACCCTATCCTGCTGCGGGCGGTTGTCGCGGCCGTGTTCAGGGCGGCCCGCCATGCGCCTAAAGAATCGCTTGACGATGCGGTCTTCCAACGAGTGAAAGCTGATAACAACCAGGCGGGCTCCAGTTCTCAGGCGCTCAAATGCCACAGGCAACGCCGTTTCAATGACTTCCAGCTCACGATTGACCGCGATGCGGATGCCCTGAAAGCTTCGCGTGGCGGGATGGATAGGTGCACGGCCCTGCACCCGACGCTGGCCCACAACGGACTCGATCAGCGCGGCCAATTGCATCGTATCGCTGAGCCGTTCCGTTCCCCGGGCGTTTTCAATCGCGTCCACCACCGCGCGCCAGCGCGTTTCCTCACCGTAATTACGAATCGCTGTCACCAGCGCCTCGTGATCGGCGGTTTCCAAAAATTCACGGGCCGTCATACCATCTTCGGTGTTCAGCCGCATGTCGAGGGGAGCTGCAAAGCGAAAGCTAAAGCCGCGCTCGGGGGTGTCAAAGTGATAGGACGACAGCCCCAAATCGAACAGAGCGCCATCGAGAGGGCCGGTTTCAACATCCGCCAGCTCATCAAAATTGCGGTGGTGCAAAGTCAGCCGACCTTCATAGGCTTGCCGCAGCGCAGCACCACGCTCAATCGCCTCGGGATCGCAGTCAAAGGCAATCACGCGGTTCGCCGCATGCGCCTCCAGCAGCGCCCGGCAATGCCCTCCACCTCCGAAGGTAGCATCCAAAAAACAACCCGACCGCTCGCCTTCGGTCAAAAAGCGGACAGCTTCAGTCAGCAGCACGGAACTGTGTCCGGCCAAAGACCCTTTGGCGGCCTTATCTGGATTTGTAGAGGGCATGAATGAGACTCAGGATTCCACGGTGGGAGCGGGTTTGCGGTGCGTAGTTTTTCTGTCGCCGGTAGACGGCTTGAGTGACCGGATTGAAGGGGCGTTCCAGGCGAGGGGTGCCGGGAAACTCCCAGACGTTGCAGTGACGGGGCTCGCCGTCGTTGAGGATGGCGCGTCCGAATCTTTTGGGTGAAGGAACTTGAGGGGTGTTCATTGGGGTGCCTTTTAGATTCCGAGGGTTTCCATTGCTTCGAGTAGGTTGAAATCGTCGTCCTCAGACGTGTAACGCTCGGTGCTCCAGAGCTGGAAATTCCGCCCCAGACCCACCAGACTCACCGATTTGTCGATGCCAGCATGCGTGCGCAGGGCTTCGGGAATCAGAATGCGACCCTGCTTGTCACAGCCGAATTTAAAGCCTTTGCCAAACAGCTGACGCAGCACGGCTTGACCACGGGTGTCGCTCTGCTTCACCGCACGGGCCTTCTCGATCAGTTCGCGCTGCATTTCAGGCGGATAAACCGCAATGCAGCCCTCTGGATGCGGCCAAGCCAGATAGTAGCTCTCATCG
>JBJHBN010000371.1:0-3729 GCA_050485505.1 Opitutales bacterium
CACTTTGGGGTGCGCTTCTAGAAAGCGCGCCACTGTCAGTCCATTGGCGTTGTGGCGTTCAATGCGCAGCCCAAGCGTCTTGATGCCGCGCAAAATCAGATAGGCCGCATGGGGATCGGTGATGGCCCCCAGCAAGGCCTGGGCCTGGCGCAAGGGCGTGATCAGCTCGTAGCTGCCCGCCACGATACCTGCCATGATGTCGTTGTGTCCGGCCAGATATTTGGTCACGCTTTGGATGACCAGATCGATGCCGTGTTCCAGCGCACGCAGATTGCACGGCGTGGCAAAGGTGGTGTCGATGAGGGTCTTGATGCCTTTGGGCCTGGCGATGGCCGCCAGCCGGGCAAAGTCGGTGCAGTACATGAAGGGGTTGGTGGGCGATTCGGAGAAGATGATGCGCGTGTTGGGGCGGATAGCCGCTTCCAGCGCGCCATAGTCGCCACACGGCACGACCGTGGTTTCTACGCCATATCGCTGGAGAAACTTTGTACAGAAGGTGAGCGTGCTGAGATAGCATTGATCGGTGAGGATCATGTGATCGCCGGCATTGAGCATGAGCAGCAGGGTCGAGGTGACGGCAGCCATGCCGCTGCTGACCAGTGCGGCATCTTGCGCGCCTTCCAGCGCGGCGACTTTTGCTTCTACGGCGCGAATGGTGGGGTTCCCATAGCGACCATATTCTTCGCGTTCGGGCTCATCCCAGAACATGCGCTCTTCGTAATAGTCGATGAGCGCGCCGGTGTTCTTGAAGGTGTAGACCGAAGTCTGGACAACAGGAACGGTGAGACTGTTGTGGGCGCGGAAGCGGGCTTCTCCGGCGTGGACAGCCTGGGTCGAATCGGCGACGCTATTTTCTTGCCGGGCAGACGTTTCAGCGGCTTGGGCCATAGGAATCTCCTGGGTACATGGTACGTTTGGTTCACAGAATAGCACCGGCGCGGCAGATTTTACAAAGACGAGGGCAATCAATCGAATCGTGGGCTTGGGTTTCGCCAGACAGGATCGGGTGCAGGCGGCGGTATGGCAGCAAAAGTACTTGCCGAAGCCGGCCTCTCGGTCGCTGTTCTGGAGGCAGGCGGCTTTTACGATCCTGCGCAGGAAGAGTACCGAACCCAGCTTCGATGGCCCTGGGAATCTCCCCGCAGAGGGGCAAGCACCATTCGCCCCTTTGGGGATTTTGATGCGGCCTGGGGCGGCTGGGAGATTGAAGGAGAGCCCTATAACCGCAAAAACGGGACCTCTTTCGACTGGTTCCGTTCGCGAATGCTTGGCGGGCGAACCAATCACTGGGGACGGATCTCCCTGCGGTTCGGCCCGAAAGATTTTAAACGGAAAAGCATCGACGGACTGGGGGAAGACTGGCCCGTCGGCTACGAAGACATCAGTCCCTACTACGATAAAGTGGACAAGCTGATCGGTGTATTCGGAACCAACGAAGGCCTGGAAGATGATCCCGACGGATACTTTCTCCCTCCTCCCAAACCTCGCCTTCATGAACTATACATCAAAAAAGCGGCAGAAAGCATAAACATACCCGTGATTCCTTCCCGCCTTTCTGTTCTGACCCGCCGTGTGAATGATGAACGAGGAGCCTGTTTTTACTGCAGACAGTGCAACCGCGGCTGTAATATTTATGCCGATTTTTCTTCGGGCACATGCCTGGTTCAGCCGGCCATGAGACGCGGCAATGTTGAACTGTACACCAATGCGATGGTGCGGGAAGTAACAACCAATAGCGACGGACTGGCTACCGGTGTTATCTACATCAGCAAGGATGATTTGCATGAGTATCATGTGAAAGCGCGCACAATAGTGCTTGGAGCATCGGCCTGCGAAACCGCAAGAATCCTCCTCAACTCCAAATCGGCCCGCCACCCCGACGGACTGGCCAACGGAAGCGGCGTCGTGGGGCGATACCTGCACGACTCCACAGGTGCCGACCGGATGGCTGTTCTCCCCGAACTGATTGACCGCGACAGATACAACGAAGATGGCGTGGGCGGAATGCACGTCTACACGCCCTGGTGGCTCGATAATGCACAAATGGATTTTCCCCGCGGATACCATCTGGAATATTGGGGCGGCATGTCGATGCCGATGTACGGCACCGGTTTTAACATGGACACCATGCGCCATCATGTGAAGGATGAGTTCGGGAATCCTTCACCCAACGGCGGTTATGGTGCAGGGCTCAAAAAAGATATCCGAAAAATGTTCGGTTCAACTGTAGGGATTTCCGGGCGGGGTGAGTGTGTGGCACGGTACGATAATTACTGCGAAATCGATCCGGACACCGTGGATAAATTCGGCATCCCCGTACTCCGGTTCAACTACTCCTGGAGTGAGCACGAGCTGAATCAGGCCCGGCACATGCACGACACATTTGAAGAGATTCTGACGGCTATGGGCGGCACCCTGGTGGGCAGCAAACCCGGCCCGGAATCAGATTATGGCCTCCACGCCCCCGGACGGATCATCCACGAAGTGGGCACTACGCGAATGGGTAATGACCCGGACACTTCGGTGCTTAACAAATACGCACAGGCCCATGAATGCAAAAACCTGTTTGTGGTGGATGCAGGACAGTTTGTCTCCCAGGCCGATAAAAATCCGACATGGACGATCATGGCTCTCTCCTGGAGAACATCGGATTACATCGCAGAACAGATGCGGCAGGGTAATTTATAACCTATTGATTTTCAGCTTCGAACTTCGACTGACGAGTGCTTTTCTCGTCTGTCGAATCCAAAGCATATGCACACAAAACAACACAAAATCCGAACCAGCATCCATTCGTCAGACCAGAACAGCACTGGTCAGACGAGAATGCAAACCGTTAAACAACACCTGTTATGGACAGACGAGAACATCTGAAATTATTGCTTGCAGGCGGGGTTGGAGCCGGTCTTTTTATGGCATCCGGCTGCACCGAAGAAGATCAGCGCATCAGTGAAGAGATGATCCGGGAAAACGGCTACGGATATGGCCGTGCCGATTATGAAAAAGAGATCGACAAGCGCCTGCATGCCGAACGGTTTTTTACCGATACCGAATTTGAAATGGTAAAAATACTGGCTGATATTATCATCCCTGCCGACGATGAGTCGGGCAGTGCAACCGATGCGGGTGTCCCTGACTTTATCGAATTTATGATGAAGGATGTTCCGCCCTTTCAGCTGGTAACCCGCGGCGGGCTGATGTGGCTCAACAATCAGTGCAACCGGCATTTTGATAAACCGTTTCTGGAGTGCAGTGAAGAAGAGAGGCTGGAAATCATCGACAAAATTGCCTGGCCCGATGAAGCCGGACCGGAGATGCAGTACGGGGTACGGTTCTTCAACAGGATGCGCGATTTAACCGCCACAGGATTTTTTACTTCACAGAGGGGTGTGGAGTACCTCGGCTATCAGGGCAACCGCCCTGGCTTCTGGAACGGTGTGCCCGATGAGGTCCTTGAAAAGCACGGGCTCGAATATGATCAGAAAACGCTTGATGAATGCATTAAGGAGGAAGACCGAAACCGCATCTCCGGGTGGGATGACGAGATGAATCTTATTTAATATGAGTTCGAGATATCGAACTGATGAGATGAGTATGAAAGTGAGTCACATCGGTTCTCGACTTCGTTCCGGTTCGCTTTGCTCACCTACACTGCGCTCTTGTAGACTTCCCTTAGATTTATTCGGAGTGAAATGGAAAGAAAAATCGATCCATAAAATCGAATAATAT